>JAYVGH010000125.1:0-34155 GCA_043772435.1 Bacteroidota bacterium | reverse complement strand
ATTATATTTATGTAGGCAAAAAAGAGTACAGTATTTCGGCAACTAATTAATATTGTGTCGGTAGAAAACATTTCGGTTTCAAATCCGCACTTCTTTTAGCTCCAAAACGTTACTAACACAAAAAACATTCTAAAATGCCTTGTTAATGCCAATCATCCATCTAAACTGAATGTAATCTTTTTCGGCATAAGGTAAACGGTTTATAAAAAAAGGCACATCAAATCTAACAGTTAGCGGCTTAACGTTGTATAACGCTCCCCACCTTAGTATGCTAAAAGTTGTGCCTACACCTGCATCTACCATTACATTACTCATAATATTTGGTTTGTTACTTGGGCTGGTATTTATAATGCCTGCATCGGCAAAAGCATAAGGCTGAAGTTTAATACTGTTTTTTAAAAACTTAGGGTTAAACTTTTTAAATAATTCGCCAAATTCTATTTCGGTGTTAAACGCTGCGCCCGTAGTGCCTTTATAATTATAACTTAAGGTACCATCTTTATTTAACTGCGCCAATAAATAACCGCTATAACCTCTTAAACCAAGTCCGCCACCTGCAGTAAAGTGATTGGTAACATTGCCGTAATTTCCCCACTGGGGCGGAATTATGCCCATGCTACGTGTGTATTTATTATCCATTAGCTCTTCGTTATTTGCACCAGCAGCAAACAACATGCTCTCGCTTGGTAACTTACTTCCAAAACCAATTTGTGCAAACACACGGGTATTTATATTTATTTTACCCAAATCGTTTTTATTTATAGTAGTAATAGTTGCTGCACTGTAATCGTAATCGTTTGTAAAAGCTGATGAACGTAAATTCATTCGTATATTTCCTATACCGCGTTTGTATTTATAAGTATGCTCTAAACCCACGTGAATGGCAGAATTTAGTTTTTGATAGCCCCACTCTTGATTATTAATTAAATACACTAAATCTTGCTTTTGATCTCTTAACATAGCTTTAACATGTGCATACATTCGGGTTTTATCGTTATTGCTTTTCTTTTCAAAACCAATAGTAGCAACATCCAAACCGTCTAACGATTTTAATTGTATATACATATTCGATTTTTTCACAAAACGTTTTAACGATGTTTTATAATCTAAATAAAACGATAGCAAATTAAATTTGTTTATAGCCACAGTGCTATCTAAACTAACTTGCCCTAATCCGCTGCTAAACCAAGCACCTAATTCAAAAACATGTTTTGTATTTAAATAATCGCCACTTAAAACAGCGCCAAATTTTATACCGTCATATCCGTTGTACCATACACTTGGTCGAATGCGCATGTCGTATTGTTTCCAATTTTGCGGGTTATAAATGTGCGAATCGAAACGTAAATTAACATTGCCATGTTTTATGTTATTTGTCATATCAACGTCTGCCAACCTCCCCGATGGATCGATAATAACGTTTTTAATTTTTGTGCCAATGTTTAATGTGGCCGTATAAGTAGTTTTTAATTTTGGTCCCCAGCCAATCCAACGTGGTAAAGTATTAGCTTTGGTGGGTTTTTCAAACCAAGTGTTTGGTATATAATAGTGGCGGGCGCTGTCGTTTTTATCAATCACTACAAAATCTAAAGGCATTTGCATGCTGCCTTTGCGTTTAAATGTGATTTCGTACACGTCGTTTTTTTTGTGCTTTATTCTGCCAATTTTATAATCAACAGTTTTTGTGGTTTCTAACCATTGGTCAAAAAACCAATTTAAATCAACACCGGTAAAACCAATAATAGAGTTGCGAAAATCTTCAGGATAAGGATGGCAAAATTTCCATTGTTTAAAATAATGTTGCATAGCTTTATCAAAAAATGCTCGCCCTAAAACGTATTCTAAACTTTTTAACATGGTGGCCGTTTTGGTATATACTTGTCCGTAACCCCCTCCGTGGCGTATACCGCCATTAAAATCATCGCTGTGTGTATTTAGTGTAACCTCTTCGCCTTTGGTTACGGTATTGTAATAAAACGAGTTATACAATTCGTTATCTAACACTTTTTGTGGTTCGGTAAATTTGGCTACGTATTTGTTTTTTGGAGTGCCGGTAATTTCAATTGGCCCATCAATAAATTGATACGTATCAGCCGTATAAAATTGTGTAAAGCCTTCGTCCATAAAAGCCCGGTAATTTTCGTTACTGCCTAACATACCCATAAACCAATTGTGCGTCATTTCATGCACAAATAAACTTCGATAGCCGGGGTCTGAGCCGCTACAAAGTGTAAGCATAGGGTATTCCATTCCATCTTGTGCATCGGCAACAACCATTTTTGGGTAATGGTAAGGGCCAATGTTATACGAATTAACCTCTAATACTTTTCCAATATAACTTGATGCATTTTTCCAACCCTTTGCATGCGCCTCTTGTACCAATGCAATGCAACGTACGCCGTCCCAATTGCTTTCGCTAATACGGTAAGTTGGGTCGGCAGTGTAACCAACATCGTGTACATTAATGGCGCTAAATTTCCAGATTTTAGTAGTGCCGTCTTTTTTTATAATATTTGTGTATGTGTATTTTTTTTGTTCATCAATAAAATTACTGATGTCTAATTTTTTACGAAGTGTGTCCGGTAACATTTCTGCCTCGTTTGTCATAACACCGGTGCCATCAGCAATGTAATTGTTAGGTAATGTCAATTCAACATTAAACGAACCATAGTCGCCATAAAATTCATGATCCATGTGTTGATCGGTATTCCAAGCAAATTTACTATCAATTACAGTTACGCGTGGATACCAATGTACAATGTCGTAATGCTTAAAACCAAAGGTGTTAAAAGTTTTCATACGGTTACGAATGGCTTCTTTATCAAAATAAGTTTTAAAATTTAAGTTAAAAGTTATTGCTTCGCCCGATTTTAATGGCTTTAAGAGGTACACTTTTAAAATGGTGTTATCCAATTCTGTTTTTAAATCTTTTCCATCAATGGTTATTTTTTCAACTTCAATTCCTTTATCCAGGCTACGGTATTTGCCAAATTTTAAATTATAACCATTATTTTTATACAAATCAGCTGCGTATGAACTTTTTGTTTGCGCATTACTATACAAATGAAAATATACAAAACCAATATCGTAAGGCGAATTGTTCCAATACGTTAATTCTTCTGTGCCACTTATAATATCAGTACTATCGTTTAAAGTAGCTTTTAAATTGTAGTGAACATCTTGCTGCCAATAACCTTCGTAGGGCTTACGGTTTTTCCAATACATGGGGTTTGTAGCACTGCGGTAGTCAATGTACTCGGTTTGTGAAACAGAATTTAAATAGCAAAATAAAACAATTAGTAAAATTAAATACTTCATATAAAACACTAAATATACAAAACTCTTTTTTTAAACTTAATTATTTTAAACCACATAGTTGCATAGTGCACATAGTTTTATTAGTTATAAATTAAGTGTGCGTAAATTTTATCCACATACCGTTTATAACTTTTACACAATTTTAGGGCATTTACTTTATATTTGTTCAATCATTAAAAAATTAGTATGGTGGCAGTAAGTGAATTTATTTTAACAGAAGTTAAAAATAGCGTATTGGTTATAACAATTAATCGCCCGGATAAGTTAAACGCGTTAAACAAACAAACGATTGAAGAGCTTCACGAAACCTTAGTGGAAGCCGAAAATATGAATGATATTCGTGCCATTATTTTAACCGGCTCAGGTCAAAAAGCTTTTGTAGCCGGAGCTGATATTGCTGAGTTTGCAAATTTTTCGGTAGAGCAAGGCAAACAGTTGAGTTCTACAGGGCATTTTAAAATTTTTAATTTTATTGAAAATTACAGCAAACCAATTATTGCTGCCGTAAATGGATTTGCTTTAGGTGGTGGATTGGAATTGGCCATGTGCTGTCACTTGCGCGTTGTAAGCGATAACGCTAAAATGGGTTTACCAGAAGTAAGTTTGGGTGTTATACCGGGTTATGGTGGCACACAGCGTTTAGCGCAACTGGTTGGTAAAGGTAAAGCCTTTGAAATGATAATTACAGCCGATATGATTAACGCCCAAGATGCCTATAAATGGGGATTAGCCAACTATGTTACTACACAAGAAGAATTATTAAATAAGTGTTTTGAAATAACCACTAAAATCGCAAGCAAAAGCCCAACAGCTATTAAAACTGCCATTAAAGTAATTAATGCAGGTTACAACAATAGTTTAAACGGCTTTGAAGTGGAGATCCAAGAATTTGGAAAATCGTTTGGCACTGCCGATTTTAAAGAAGGTGTAGGCGCTTTTTTAGAAAAACGTAAGGCAGATTTTAAGGGAGAGTAAATTCAGTTTTTTCTCTAATAAAATTTTATATATTTATGGTTTGAGCATAATTATATATATTAAAAATTTTATTTTATGCTTAATTTTATTTAGTTTTCAATCCTGTTTTTTAATTAAAATACCAGTTTCTGTTCAACTACAGCCAATTAAAGATACTGTTACGGTTTATCATTTTATAGTACCGTCAAATAAAAAGGCTGTCGATTCAACAGCATCACATTCGTATGTTTTAGAATCAAAAAAAGCTTACGATTGGATTACTAAAGAGGCTGCATTATTTGGACAAAAACTAGTGTTTAAAGAGGTTTGGGCATCAAATAAAAACACAAACCTTAAGAATACATTTATTTACAAAGTACCAAGTAAAAGTTTATATGTGTTAACGAGAAAAAATTTTAATATCTTAATACAAAAAAAATCAAAAAAAGAGAAGGAAATAATTAATCGTTTAAACTGGAAACAAAATCTTTTCGACTCTTTAGCAACTTGGGTTAGCGATTCTTTACTTTCCAAAACTATAAGTCAATCGTATAAATCCGGAATAAACCATGTAACAAAAAATCAACTTTTTGTAGTGCATTTACCAAAAGTTAAAATTAGAAAAATTCTCGGTTTTTATTCTGCCAATGTAGCTTTTATAGGGCAAAATAAATCGCGAACAATTGCACATGAAAGCATACATTACCTTGGTGCATCCGACCTATATATTCATAAATATTGGTTTGGTAGAAGACGAAAAATAGTAAAAAAAGAATTAAAGGAAGAGGTTATGAATAGCACAATTTTAAAAAATACTAATTGCGAAAATGCATATATTAGTAATTACACCGCTTACTGCATAGGATGGAGTAATACTATTGAGGGTATATACAAGCCCTTATTAAAACAAAATTTAATGGCTAAATTTGATTTTTGGCTATTTTTAATGTTTTTTTAGATATAGTTATTCTTCAAAACTTTTCACAAACCGTTTCCAAAATCCCAACAATTTTTTTACTTTTGAGTAAATGATTAAAAAAATAATTCTGTTTGTTACATTATTAATTTGTTGTAACACTAAAGCCCAAACATCTTACACCAGCTATTTTACAGGCGATACCACAAACGTTGTAAACACAACACAATACCGTTTGTGTTTAATGGGCGGTGCCACGGAAGATGACAATGCCATGAAATGGTTTTTAAACGGCAGCGGGGGGGGTGATATAGTAGTTATACGAGTTACAGGCTCAAATGGTTACAATTCGTATTTATTTAGCGGTTTGGGTATAGTTGTAAATTCGGTTGAAACTATTGTAATTCCTAGTATTGCAGCAGCGAATAACAGTTATGTAAAACGCCGTTTGCGCGAAGCCGAAGCTGTTTTTATTGCAGGCGGTAACCAAAACGATTATGCTACACTATGGAAAAACACACAAGTTGACTCCGCCTTAAATTATTTAATAAATACTAAAAAAGTGCCTATTGGCGGTACAAGTGCAGGTATGGCTATACAAGGGCAAGCCTATTTTACAGCCGCGGTTAGTTCTATTACATCGCCTGTTGCGTTGGCTAACCCCTATGCTGCCGGAGTTACAATTGGAAATAACGATTTTTTACATAACCCGATTTTAAATCGAGTAATTACCGATACACATTACGATAACCCCGATAGACGTGGCAGACAAACTACTTTTTTAGCCCGTATGTTTCAAGATAGTGCAAAAGCATTTTACGGCATTGCTTGCGATGAATACACTGCTGTGTGTATTGATAGTACAGGCATTGCAAAAGTGTTTGGCGGTTTTCCAACCTACGACGATAATGCCTATTTTATACAACCTAATTGCACCTTACCCAATACGCCCGAAAACTGTACCATTTCTCAACCTTTAACTTGGAATAGAAATATGGAAGCATTAAAAGTATATGCTGTAAAAGGCACATCGCTTGGAGTTACGTGTTTCGATTTAAAAAATTGGCAAAACCCTAGTGCAAATGGAGGCACCTGGCAAAATTGGTATGCTGTAAATGGCTCGTTTTCGGTAACTACAAATGCAAATCCTATAAATTGTATTACTACATCTATAACTAAAAATAATTTTAACACAAACATTCAAATTTTTCCAAACCCAAGTAATAATATTCTAAATTTTTCTGAAACCGTTGAAAGTATTAGTATCACTGATGTAACAGGAAAACAAATCCAACAACAAAATAATACACAAAAAATTTCTATTGTTGAATTAGAAAATGGAATTTATTTTATTCATTTAAAATCATCAACCTATTTTAGTACTCAAAAATTTATAAAAAATTAATAATTATTTTGTAATTTTAATAATTAATCATTGTTTTCAAAATTTTACTCAAATGCAACTATTATTAAATATAAAAGATAGTAATAAAGCCAATGTTTTATTAGAATTTTTAAAAAGCCTTAATTATATAAACAGTATAAAACAAGTTGAGGAAGACCAGAATTTTGAAGTGCCTGAGTGGCACAAAAAAATTGTATTAGATAGAATAAAAACGTCAACACCACAAAGTTTTAAGCCTTGGAGCGAAGTAAAAAAACAGTTAAAACATAAAAAATAATGTTTACTGTAATACTTGAAGATAGAGCATCACAAGATATTCAAAACGCTATTGATTATTATGATTCTAAAGAAATTGGTTTGGGCTTAAAATTTAAAAATGCTTTAGATAAAGAATTTATAGCTTTAGAACTTAATCCTTTTTATCAAATTAAATATAATGCTATCCGTTGTAAACTTGTAAAAAAATTTCCTTATCTTATACATTTTGAAGTAAACGAAATACAAAAAACAGCTAATGTTTTTGCGGTTATAAATACTAGTAAAAATCCCGATACAAATTGGATTAAATAAATTTTAAGCAGCATTACTACCCACCCTCTTCAAAACTTTTTACAACCATTTTATTTTAATTAGAGGCTGTTTAAAATTTATGTTATAGATTTGTTATAGTATTTTTTTGAGTGAAAAGAGGCAAATTTTGCAGACGATGTTGGTTACATCGGCGAAAAATTTAACGAATTTGTAGCCAAAAAAACACATAACAAAATAATTAGATAAAATTTAAACAGCCTCTTCAAATCAATTTTTTATTTTTGAATAAATACTATGCTACAATATCACCAACTTATGCAACACGTTTTAAACGTGGGAGCAAATAAAACAGACAGAACTGGAACAGGTACCACCTCTGTATTCGGTTACCAAATGCGCTTTAATTTACAAGATGGTTTTCCACTTTTAACTACAAAAAAACTTCACACAAAAAGCATTATTCACGAATTACTTTGGTTTTTAAAAGGCGATACAAACATTAAATACTTAAAAGATAACGGTGTAAGTATTTGGAACGATTGGGCAGATATCGAAGGCAACCTAGGCCCCGTATACGGCTACCAATGGCGAAATTGGCCCACACCTAACGGCGGACACATTGATCAAATTACTCAGGTAATTGATATGATTAAAAAAAATCCTGATTCGCGCCGCTTAATTGTTAGCGCATGGAATGTGGCAGATATTAATAATATGAAACTTCCACCCTGCCATGCGTTTTTTCAGTTTTATGTAGCCGATGGAAAACTAAGCTGCCAGTTGTATCAACGTAGTGCTGATATTTTTTTAGGCGTGCCTTTTAACATTGCTTCGTATGCTTTGCTAACACTAATGGTAGCACAGGTATGTAATTTACAAGTTGGCGAATTTATTCATACACTTGGCGATGCGCACTTATATTCCAATCATATTGAACAAGCTAAACTTCAATTAACAAGAGATTGTCGCCCGCTACCCACTTTAAAAATAAATCCCGAAGTGAAAAATATTTTTGATTTTAAATTTGAGGATTTTGAGTTAGTTGATTACAACCCCCATCCACACATTAAAGCAGTAGTTGCTGTATAATTAATATTCATTTATAATTTTTAATCTTTAATTTATAATTTTTTAAATGATAGCCACTATTTTTCACAGAGGAAAAGAATTTAAAGTAGATTTTTTTAAACCTATTGATATATCTATTCCCTTAACTACTAATGAAAACTGCGCAAGCGCTTGGTACGTTGCCCCAATGAAATTAGAACCCGTTGTAAACGCCAATTGGATTGGTGATGTAAATCAAGGTGGAAGCGTAAATTTCAGAAACATTTTTTTCAACCCTCACGGTAATGGTACGCACACAGAATGCGTAGGACACATTAGCAAAGAGTTTTATACTATCAACAAAAATTTACAACGCTTTATGTTTGTTGCCGAGTTAATTACTATACTACCCACGCAACTATTAAACGGCGATTATGTTATTACAAAAAAAGCGTTGCAAATTTGTATACAAGATGTTGTTTCTCCAGAAGCACTGGTAATACGTACGTTTAGCAACGGCATAAATAAATTAACTCATCAATACAGTAATACCAATCCGCCTTATATTTTAAAAGAAGGAATTGAGTATTTAAACGAACTGGGCATCGAACATTTATTAATTGATATGCCTAGTATTGACAGAGAAAACGACGAAGGTAAATTAGAAGCCCATCACGCATTTTGGAATTACCCCAACAACCCACAACTACACAAAACCATTACCGAGTTTATTTATGTATCAAACGAAGTTTACGATGGCACTTATATTCTAAATCTTCAAATTGCGCCTTTTGAAAACGACGCTAGCCCAAGTAAACCTATTTTGTATAAAGTTTTTTAAATTGAGCCTTATTATATTTTTCGCTACAGACTACAAAAGTTTAATAAAAAATAATCTGTGTAATTTCATAAATCTGTGGCTAAAAAATAGTTTATAATCTAATAAACATCACCTCGCTAATTACTTTTTTTTAACCCAATTTTTTAACACTAATT
The DNA here is from genome assembly GCA_043772435.1 of Bacteroidota bacterium. GTDB lineage: Bacteria > Bacteroidota > Bacteroidia > B-17B0 > Aurantibacillaceae > Aurantibacillus. The sequence continues at coordinate 24,988 of JAYVGH010000125.1, read as the reverse complement.
TTTAGTATCTTTAGGCTTTAAACATATAATGGAATATAACACCCAGCTCGATAAATTAATTATCCCCGAATACGGCCGCAACATTCAAGGCATGATTGAATACTGTATTACTATTAAGGATAGAAACGACCGTAACCTCTGCGCAAAGGCCATAATACAAGTAATGGGGCAATTAAACCCACATTTGCGCGATGCAGCGGATGTAACTCATAAATTATGGGATCACCTTTTTATCATCTCCCAATTTAAGTTAGATGTAGATAGCCCTTATCCTATACCAAGCCCGGAGTCGTTTAAAGAAAAACCAAAAACCTTAAGTTATCCTAAAGAAAAAATTCGGTACAAACATTACGGTAAAACTATTGAAGAGATAATTAAAAAAGCAAAAGAATTTCCGGAAGGCGCCGAAAAAAGTGAACTCACACGCCAAATAGCTAACCATTTAAAAAAATCGTATTTTAATTGGAACAAAGATTCCATAACGGACGATGTTATTATAAAAAACTTAAACGAATTATCAGGTGGCGAATTAAAATTAGACCAAAACGTTACACTAAGCTCTCATCAAGAGTTACGCGGCGCACCTAAAAAATTCTTTCATAAAAACAATAACAACGGCAAAAATAATAAGCATAAAAACAATCATCACAAACATAAAAACAATAATAATAACAACACCCGTAAATTTTAATTTTAGTTTTTTATGGCAATTTTTGAAGTAACCGGCGGACACAAGTTAAAAGGCGAAATAATTCCTCAAGGCGCTAAAAATGAAGCCTTGCAAATATTGTGCGCTGTACTTTTAACAAAAGAAAAAGTAGTTATTAGTAATGTGCCAAACATTGTAGACATTAATAAATTAATAGAATTACTATCCGACCTTGGCGTAAAAGTTGAAAAAACAGGTCATGAAGAATTTACCTTTCAGGCCGATAATGTAAATGTAGATTATCTTGTAAGTCCCGAATTTAAAAAGAAAGGTGGCGGTTTACGCGGCAGCATGATGATTGTAGGACCTATGCTTACACGCTTTGGCAAAGCCTACATGCCAAAACCGGGTGGCGATAAAATTGGCCGTCGTAGAGTAGATACCCATTTTATGGGCTTTGAAGCACTTGGCGCTAAATTTAATTACCATGCAGATAACGAATTGTTTGAAGTAGAAGGTAAAAACTTGCGTGGAGCATACATGTTGTTAGATGAAGCTAGTGTAACAGGTACTGCAAACATAGTAATGGCAGCTGTTTTGGCAGAAGGAATTACAACAATTTACAATGCCGCTTGCGAACCTTACCTGCAACAACTTTGTAAAATGTTAGTGCGAATGGGTGCAAAAATTGGCGGAATTGGCTCTAATTTATTAACTATTGAAGGGATAAAAGAATTAAAAGGTACAACGCATCGATTGTTACCCGATATGATTGAAATAGGATCTTTTATTGGTATGGCGGCCGTTACCCAATCCGAAATTACAATTAAAAATGTAAGCTACGATAATTTAGGAATTATCCCTACTATATTTGGAAGATTAGGAATAGACGTACAACGCAAAGGCGATGATATTTTTATTCCGGAGCAAGAACATTACGAAATGGATACCTATATAGATGGCTCACTTCTTACAATTAGCGACGCCATTTGGCCAGGCTTTACCCCCGATTTAATAAGTATTGCTTTAGTTACCGCCATTCAGGCACGTGGCAATGTACTTATTCATCAAAAAATGTTCGAAAGCCGTTTGTTTTTTGTCGATAAATTAATTGATATGGGCGCAAAAATTATTTTGTGCGATCCTCATCGCGCCACAGTTATGGGCTTAGACAGAAAAGTTCAATTACGCGCCATTCAAATGGCAAGCCCCGATATTAGAGCCGGAGTTGCTTTATTAATTGCCGCTATGAGCGCTAAAGGAAAAAGTGTTATATTTAACATAAATCAAATAGATAGAGGTTACCAACACATTGATACGCGTCTTAATGCCATTGGTGCCGAAATTGTTAGAAAAGCATAATGAAAAAAATTATTATATATTGTTTTACACTTTCAATAATTGTTATTTTTTCGTTTTGTAAAAGTAAAAAGCAATCAACAACTTCTAACACTGAACAAAAAATCTCAAACAACCAATCTCAAACAAATAATAACTCAACTCCAACAACACAAACCGTTGAACCAACTATTGGTTTAAACCTTGGCAACAAAGCCCCCGAAATTGCTTTTAAAAATTTAAATGATAGCATTATTAAACTTTCATCAATAAAAGGGAAATTGGTATTAATAGATTTTTGGGCGAGTTGGTGCGGTCCGTGCAGAGCCGAAAACCCAACTGTGGTAAAAGCTTATCAAAATTTTAAAAATAAAAAATTTAAAGGTGGGAGTGGATTTACAATATACTCCGTTTCGCTAGATTTAGATAAGGCAAAATGGAAACAAGCCATTGAAAAAGATAAACTTGCTTGGACTTATCATGTAAGCGATTTACTAATGTGGAACAGTTCAGTAGTTTCTCAATACGCTATTCAAGGCATTCCTTACAACGTTTTAATAAACGAAAACGGCATAATTATTAACAAAAACTTAAGAGGCGATCAGTTAATAACTTCGTTAGAAAAATTAATTTTATCACCTTAAATGATTTTACTTTATAGTGTATTCTTACATCTAAGTAAAAATAAATAAAACAAAATAAATGAAAATTAAACTTATAGTATTGCTGTTTTTACATGCTATAGTTTCTGTTGCTCAAACCGAGTTAAAGGTAAGCGATAAAGCACCCCCTTTTGTTTTAAATATGCAGCAAAACTCCATTCAAAGTTTTCCAATGCCTTATTTAGGCCGCATAGTTTTAATTCATTTTTGGAGTAGTACTGTTACAAAATCAAAAACCAGTAATAAGTTTTTAAACCGTTTAGCCGGCAGATACAAAAATGCTCTTTACCGCAATGCCGAAGGTTTTGAAGTTATAGCCGTTGCCGTACAAAGTGATAAAAAAGCATGGAGCGAAGCAATTGGTTACGATACGTTAACAAACTTTATGAATGGAATAGCAGTTAGAGGTTATAACGACGATATATGCAAAAAATTTGGCGTTACATCCGTTCCTAAAAACATTTTAATAGACGAAATGGGAACCATTATTGCAATTGATCCTCGTATGCGTGATATTGAAACAATACTAGATGATCGTAAAAATTTTCAACCTGTGAAAAAAGAAGTAGTTGGTATTTTGGCTCAGGCAGGCAACAAAGCCGAACTTTTAAAGTTTGGTAAAGTTTATTTATTTGATGGTTATGGAGATTCAATTGCAACTGCAGTTACAAACGCTAATGGAAATTTTTTAATAAACGATATAAAGTTAAATCAAGATTTTATTCTTAAAGTTGATAATCAAGCCGATTTTATTACCTCAGATCCATTAGCACTATATACTACTAGAGGCGAACATATTTTTGATGGAAAAACCATCGACAAAGGTTTTATGTTTTACATTCCTTCAAAAATGAGTTACAAACTAACAGAAGATAATCAAGATGCGACATTAGGTGGACCGGTAGGGCAAGTAAATGTTATAAAAAACTTAATTTTTAAAGATAATGGTGCCGGGCTAACATTAAAAGATGAATCAGAGTTAAACGCGGTGTTTTTAATCCTTTCAAAAAATAAAACTTTAAATGTAGATGTGTTTACACATACCGATTCTAAAGCTGATGAAAAATCGGCATTGGAATTAACCGTAAAACAAGCTTTAACAATTAAAAATTATCTCATTAAAAAAGGCATTAATCAAAGTAGAATTAAAACTGAAGCAAAAGGCAAAAAAGAGCCTCGTAAAGAATGTTCTGTTTTAAGTGATTGTAAAGATGAAGACCACAAAATGAACCGCCGAGTGGAATTTTTAATATATAAAAACTGACAAATTTTCCCTTAAAAATTTATGGCAAACTAATTGATTTATAGTTTTGTAAAACTATTATAAATTTAGTTAAAGCCATGGAAAACAAAGAGAATACAGCCGAGCAGGATAATAAAAACAATTCAGAAAATGAAAAAGCAGAAAACCAAACTGACAATTCGACTGAAAACCCTTTAGTTTCTGACGAAAATACCTTTTCTGAAAATACAAATTCAACCGCCGTTAATTCAGACGAGAAAATTGCCGAATTAAACGATAAATACCTACGTTTATATAGCGAATTTGATAACTATCGCAAGCGTACAATTAAAGAAAAATCGGATATAATTAAAACAGCTTCAGAAGATGTTTTTAAAGCTATAATTCCCATAATTGACGATTTTGAACGCGCAATAAAAGCGAATGAAAATGTTGAAGATAGCATTGTTATAAAAGAAGGAATTGCTTTAATATACAATAAACTAAAAAATAATACGCAACAAAAAGGCTTAGTAGCATTTGAAAGCATAGGTACAACATTTGATGCCGATATTATGGAGGCAATTACCCATATTTCCGCCACCGACGAAGCCCAAAAAAATAAAGTAATAGATGAAGTTGAAAAAGGCTACAAACTAGGCGATAAAGTTATACGTTTTGCAAAAGTGGTTATAGCACAATAATTGCCAAATTGAAAGAAAGCGTAGCGAAATAAAATAATAATAATATTTACAATTTTTTCGATTTATAATTTACAGTTTTTTCAACTCATACAATCTTAAATCGTAAATTAAATACTTGATTAAATAAATACACAATGGCCAAACAAGACTATTACGAAATATTAGAGATTTCAAAAAACGCAACCGACGACGAAATAAAAAAAGCGTATCGCAAAATGGCAATTAAACATCATCCCGATAAAAATCCGGATGATAAAAAAGCAGAGGAAAAATTTAAAGAAGCTGCCGAAGCTTACGAGGTATTAAGCGATGCTGATAAACGCCAACGCTACAATCAATTTGGCCACGCAGGAGTAGGCGCTAATGCCAACCACCATGGGCAGGGTGGTGGTATGAATATGGATGACATCTTCAGCCAATTTGGAGATATTTTTGGAGGTGCCTTTGGTTTTGGTGGTGGAAATCGTTCACAGGGTGGCAGAAGAGTAATGCGCGGTACAAATCTTAGAGTAAAAGTAAAATTAAGTTTACAAGATATAGCAAACGGCGTTGAGAAAAAAATAAAAGTAAATAAACACGTTGGTTGTAAAACCTGTAGTGGTAGTGGCGCTAAAAATGGGCAATACGATACCTGTAAACAGTGTAATGGAACAGGCGTTGTAACCCGCGTACAACAAACAATGTTAGGCGCTATGAAAACGCAAACAGCTTGCAACGCTTGTGGTGGCGAAGGGCGAATAGTAAAAGACAAATGTAATACTTGCCATGGCGATGGTATTGTGCGAGAAGAAGAAATTATTACCATTAATATACCGGCAGGAGTAGCCGAAGGCATGCAGCTAAGCATGAGCGGTAAAGGAAACGCGGCACCACGCGGCGGTATTAATGGCGATTTACTAATATTGGTTGAAGAAGAGGAACATCCTCAATTAAAGCGCGAGGGAAGCCATTTAATTTACAGCTTAACTATTAGTTTCCCTGACGCGGCCTTGGGATTAAATGTTGAAGTGCCAACTGTAGAGGGAAAAGTAAAAATAAAAATTGATCCCGGTACTCAAAGCGGTAAAGTATTGCGTTTAAAAGGTAAAGGTTTACCCGATGTAAATGCTTACGGACGTGGCGATTTGTTGGTTGAAATTAGTGTATTTACTCCTACTAGTTTAAGTAACGACGAAAAGAAACTACTTGAAAATTTAAAAACTTCTAAAAACTTTGAGCCCAATCCTAACAAAAAAGAGAAAGGTTTTTTTGAGAGAATGAAAGAATATTTTGATTAAGACTGTTGTTAATTATTTAACATTAAATTATACTTGCATTTTATATATTGCGCAGAAATTTGCAATACATGAAAAAATTTATTACTCCTTTATTCTTAAAATTAAGTACAGCCGTATTAATTTTATGTCTTAATAGCGCAATTGCTCAAACAACAATTTATACAACCAATTTTGGCACTATTCAATACGTTAATCCGCCAAACTGGTCGTTTAGCGGTATTGGAATCAATATTAGTAATAATGCTTCCGGGTCAGGTTATACAGGTGCTTCGGGCAATTGTTACTTGGGCGAAGGAAATTCAATTACATTTACAAATACATCGGGTAATTCGCAAGTATCCTCTCCTACAGGAAATTCTGCTGCTACGCTTACTGTTAGTACAATTGGTTACACAACTGTTACTTTATCGTTTGGCATGCGTAAATCATCAGGCACCTACAACTCAAATGCAACTTATACTTTAGAATGGAGTACCAATGGCACTATCTACACACCAATAGTTTATACCGAAGCTAGTGCTGGTAGCTGGGGTTTAACATCTGGTGCCGGCTTAACGTTGCCTGCCGGTGCGGGCAATCAAGCTACTTTGTATTTTAAATGGAGTTTTAACAGAATAGGTATTTCTTCTAACTTTAAAATAGATGACGTAACAGTTACAGGTAGCAACGGTGGTGTTGGCAACACTGCACCTACAATAGTAATAGATGTAGCAAGCACTACCAATTATTTAGATGGTGCCGTTGCAACTTCGCCTGCAAGCCCTTACGGTATTAGCGGTGTAATTAGCGACCCAACCGATCCTGCAACAAACTTAGGAATCGATTTTACAATTAACGATTCTCAAACTGCAGCATCTAGCTTAACAGTTACTGTTGCAAGTAGTAATCTTACTGTTGTGCCGGCTAGTAGTGTAATTTTAGCTGGAAGTGGGGCTTCTCGCAATGTAAAAATAAATCCAATTGGAGTTGGTTTTTCAAATATTACGGTGGCCGTTACAGATGGCTCTCTTACTACAAATTATATATTAAATTATGGGGCTTCGGCAATTGCAGTAAATCCACCCATCACATTTTTTCCTACGGGGATGAGCGATGCCTCCGACGGAATACCATTAGACGATAACTTTTTTATTTCTGCCGATGATGAGTTAGATGTTATAAATGTGTACTCCCGGGCCAACTCTGGTTTGCCAGTAGCCATTTGGAATTATACAACGGTTATAACTTTACCCGATCCAACCAAACCCGAAACGGATATTGAAGCTGCTACTACAAGTCCGAGCAATGTAAATAAAAAATACATTTTGGGGTCAATGAGTACCGGCGGTTCTAGTTTTTCAATCCGCCCAAGTCGCGATTGTCTATTATCAACCATTGTATCAGGTACTGGCTCTTTAACTACATTTTCTTTAGCAGGATATTACACAAGTTTAAGAGGTTATTTAGTTAGTTGGGGCGATTCGTATGGTTATAACTTTAGCGCCAGTGCCGCTGCAGGAGTTGATAGCAAAAGTGTGAGTGGCTATGCTGCCGAAGGTATGGTTTTTGGACCAGATAATACAACTTTATGGATTGCTTTTAGAGCACCAATGGTGCCAGTTGCAACCCGCACCAACGCTGTAATTGCACCTATTGCTAATTTTGAAACTTGGTATAATAATGGTTCTCCGTCGGGGGCGCCTTCAATTGGTACTCCTATTGAGTTAGATTTAGGCGGACGAGGCATTCGCGATATTATTCGTTTGTCAACCGGAACTTATATAATTGTTGCAGGTAACTCTGCCGGAAGTCCTATTACCAGCGCTTTGTATAAGTGGACGGGGAGTGCTACTAATACACCTATTTATGTAAACACTTCGGTAAATGGTGTTTTAAATATTGAAGGAGTTATGGAAGTAAACGTTTCTGGTGTCCCATCAAGCACACAATTGCAAGTTATAACCGATATGGGTGGGGATATTTTATACAACGATGGCAATGCAGCAAAAGATTTTACTGATTTAGGATTACGTAAATTTAGAGTAGATAAATTAACAGGACTTAATTTGTGTTTAACCTTAGCTACTCCAACCATCACCCAATCGGGTGCTTCACTTTCATCATCGTCAGGGCCAAGCTATCAGTGGTATTACAATACTGTTGCTGTATCTGGTGCAACTTTACAAAATTATACGGCTGCTGGCAATGGTAACTATTATATTATCTCAACTAATTCAGTAGGTTGTTCATCTACATCAAATGTATTAACAGTTAGTAGTGTTGGTTTGCAAGCTTATTCTGCCATCAAAAATGCATTAATTGCTTATCCTAATCCATTTAGTGAGAATACAACTTTACAATTATCCCTTACAGAAAATACAAATGTAATAATTGAAATTTATACTATACTTGGGCAAAAAATAAATACACTAACAAACTCAAATTACGGTGTGGGTATTCATAATTTTACTTTTGGTGCGAAAAAATTAGGCTTTAATGCTGGTGTGTATTTTGTAAAAACTACAATAAACGGTAATTCTTCGGTTTTGCGAATTATTGAAACTAATTAAATTTTTTATTTAACTTGCTGTTTATTTATAGATAGACAGTAAAGATGATTAATTTATTCCCCGAATTTAAACCAAGCTCGGCTGCCGAATGGAAAGCCCAATTAATTAAAGATTTAAAAGGCGAACCTTTTGAAAGTTTAATATGGGATAATGAAAACGATTTTAAAATAAATCCTTTTTACAACCACGAAGATTTAAAACACATTTATCAGCCTGCATTTACACATGCAGATTGGGATATTTGTACAAAAACAACAACCGGCGATTCTAAACAAATTAATAAAAAAATATTAAACGATTTAAGTCTTGGTGCTACCTCTATTTCGGTAAACTGCGAAAACATTAATTTTGATATTGCATTTAAAAATGTGCGACTAAATTATATTTCATCTACTTTTTACATTCACCCAAAAGATATAGAATGGTTAACAAATTATTTATCAAGAAATTATAAGTTAAACGAACTTAATGTTACGCTATTTCCTAAACGTATTCAAAACCAAAAAGATTTAAATTATTGGCAAACTGTAATTGCACTTTTCGCCCCATATAAAAACATTAAAACCATAAGTGTCAATCATCTATTTTATCACAACCAAAATTGTTTTGCCTACTACGAAGTAGCACTTATTTTTTCGGCATTAAATGAGTGTTTGGCAAATTACATTGTAAACAGTAAGGCAGATATAGTAATTAAAACTGGCGTCAATTCCGATTATTTTATTCAAATTGCAAAGCTGCGAAGCATTCGACGATTATGGGAAATTTTAAAAAAAGAATATAATTTAACTAACGATATTTATATAATTGCTGAAACTAGTTTAACCAACAAATCTATTAGTGATAGCTACAATAATTTAGTACGCACTACTGTTGAAAGTATGGCGGCAGTTAATGGAGGTTGTAACGAATTAATTGTTAATTCGTTCGACACCTTGTTTCAACAAAACCAAAATTTAGGCGAGCGATTGGCAATTAACCAACAATTAATTTTAAAAGAAGAAAGTTATTTAAATAAAATGGCCGATGTAAGTTGTGGCAGTTATTACATTGAAACAATTACCGATGCCATTGCCAATAAAGCTTTACAAACATTTAAACAGTTTGAAGAACAAGGTGGTTATTTTAAATGTGTAGAAAATAAAATTATTGAAAATGAAACTTTAAAACAGTCGCAACAAAAAACTGAATCTATTAATTCTCAAAAAGAAATTAGTATTGGCATAAATAAATATAAAAATGAGACTGAAAAAATTAATTTAAGTAAAGATGTTAAAGCCCAACTTGGCGTGATAAACATTAACAATCCTGTTTTAAATTTCGAACTACAAAATACATTTAATAAATAATGCGTAAATCATTTTCACACCTTACATACACACCTTTGGGTAAATCTAATTTTCCTGAAACCGAAAATTTTTTAACTGCAGAGCAAATAGAAATAGCAGCTAATTATAAATTTTCTGACATCGAAAATTTATCACACACGCATTTTGCAGCAGGCTTACCGCCATTTTTAAGAGGCCCTTATGGCAGTATGTACATTAAAAATCCGTGGACAATTAGGCAATACGCGGGTTTTAGCACTGCCGAAGAAAGTAACGCTTTTTACCGTCGCAATTTAGCCGGTGGACAAAAAGGTTTATCGGTTGCGTTTGATTTAGCTACACACCGTGGTTATGATAGCGATAACGAGCGTGTAGAAGGTGACGTTGGAAAAGCAGGCGTAGCTATTGATAGCATTTTAGATATGAAAATTTTATTTGACCAAATTCCGTTAGATGAAATGAGTGTATCTATGACCATGAATGGAGCGGTACTACCTATTTTAGCATTTTACATTGTAGCTGCAAAGGAGCAAGGCGTTAGTATGGAAAAGCTTACTGGCACAATACAAAACGATATTTTAAAAGAATTTATGGTGCGTAACACTTACATTTATCCGCCAACGCCCAGCATGAAAATTATTGCCGATATTTTTGAATTTACCAGCAAAAACATGCCAAAGTTTAATTCCATTTCTATTAGTGGTTACCATATGCAAGAGGCCGGCGCTACCGCCGACATTGAATTAGCTTATACCTTGGCAGATGGCTTAGAATACATTCGCAGCGGTATAAAAGCCGGATTAGATATTGATGCCTTCGCCCCTCGCCTCTCTTTCTTTTGGGCAATAGGAATGAATCATTTTATGGAAATTGCCAAAATGCGCGCGGCACGTATGCTGTGGGCTAAGTTGGTAAAACAGTTTAATCCTAAAAATACAAAGTCATTAGCGCTTCGCACCCATTGCCAAACAAGTGGCTGGAGTTTAACAGAACAAGATCCGTTTAATAACGTTACCCGTACTTGCGTAGAAGCATTAGCCGCTGCTATGGGGCATACCCAAAGTTTGCATACTAACGCTTTAGATGAAGCCATTGCACTACCAACCGATTTTAGCGCGCGCATTGCCCGCAATACCCAGTTAATACTGCAACACGAAACTAACGTTTGCCGGGTTGTAGACCCTTGGGGTGGTAGTTATCATGTAGAAAAACTAACCAACGATATTGCTCATAAGGCCTGGGAATTAATTGAAGAGGTTGAAAAATTAGGTGGAATGGCAAAAGCTATTGAAACCGGCATCCCAAAAATGCGTATAGAAGAAGCCGCAGCACGCAAACAAGCACGAATTGACGGAGGTAAAGATATTATTGTAGGTGTAAACCGTTATACTAATTTCGAAAAAACAGTTGTTGAGGTATTAGATGTTGATAATGATAAAGTCCGTATCCAACAATTAGAACGGTTAAAAAAATTAAAAGCCGAGCGCGATAATTTAAAAGTAGAAAATGCTTTAAACGCGTTAACTGAATCTGCACAAACCGGAAAAGGTAATTTATTAGAGTTAGCGATAGTTGCCGCCGAATGCAGATGCAGTTTAGGCGAAATATCAACGGCTTTAGAAAAAGTGTACGGCAGATACAAAGCACAAATAAAATCAATTGCAGGTGTTTACAGTAAAGAAATTAAAATGGATGAATCGTTTAAAAAAGCTAAAGAACTTTCAGATAAATTTGCAGAATTAGATGGTCGCCGCCCCCGCATAATGGTAGCAAAATTGGGGCAAGATGGGCACGACCGTGGCGCAAAAGTAATAGCCACAAGTTTTGCCGATTTGGGCTTTGATGTAGATATTGGTCCTTTATTTCAAACACCTGCCGAAGCTGCTAAACAAGCTGTTGAAAACGATGTGCATATTTTAGGAGTGAGTAGTTTAGCTGCTGGCCACAAAACGCTTATTCCAAAAGTAATTGAAGAATTAAAAAAATATGGCAGAGAAGATATTATGATTGTTGCCGGAGGTGTTATACCACAACAGGATTATGATTTCTTGTATAAAAACGGAGTAAGTTTTGTTTTTGGACCGGGTACCGTAATTAGCAAAAGTGCTATTGAGATATTAAAGAAATTAATTGGGTAACTTTTAAACAATGAAAAAATATTTTTTATTGATTTGTTTATTGTTGTTTTTAAATAAAAGTAACAGTTATGCTCAGTCAATTGCAAAAGATTCGTTAAAAAGTATTATTAACAGTAATAATGCTAAACCTGAAATAATTGGCACTACACTATTAGCGCTAGGCGATGTTTATTTCTTAGAAAATAAATATGCTGAAGCCTTAGATTGCTACAATAAATCCTGCGACATTGGTAAAAAAATAAAAAATTCAAGATTAGAAGCTTCAGCTTTAAATAATATTGCAATTATTTACAATAAAAATGGAAATTTAAATAAATGCATACAAACTATGGAAAAAAGTTTAGTATTAAGTTTAATGCTTAAAGATAATCCGGATGTTGCGAGAACATACCTGAATCTTGGTTTTTTTTATAATTTAAATAACAATTCAAACAAGGCAATTGAATGTCTTGAAAAAGCATTAGAATTAGCAGAAAAATATAATGATAAATCAATTCAAGCTTTTGCATTAGCAAATATTGGAGGAATCTATACAAAACAGAGAGCTTTTAAAAAAGCGGACTCCTGTTTAAATATAAGCATATCCATTCGTGAAAAATTAGGAAATAAAAAGTTACTATCAGAATCGTTAACTTTATTAAGTAAATTATTATTTGAAAAAAAAGAATATCCGCTGGCTCTAATAAAAGCAAGTGCCTCATTATTACTTGCTAAAGAAAGCCAGAAACCTATTCTTATAAAAGAAGCGGCTTTAATACGGTATAAAATTAACAAGGCATCTAATAATAGTATTGCCGCATTGGCCGATTATGAATTGTTTGTGGAAATGAAAGATAGCTCAGCGAATGAAAAAAATAAAAAAGCATCTATACAAAAAGAATTTCAAATTGCTTACGATAAGAAAGTAGTTGCCGACAGCATCAAACAGATAGAACATAATAAAGTAAAAGATTTACAGATATTAGCACAAAAAGGCCAGTTAAAACAAGAAAAAATTGTTCGCATTGCTTTATTTTTTGGTGCGTTTTTAATTTTAACTGTTGCTGTATTCATATACACGCGATTTAAAATAACTCAAAAACAAAAATTAATTATTGAAAAACAAAAACACCTACTTGAGGGAAAACAAAAAGAAATTTTAGATAGTATTCATTATGCAAAACGCATTCAAATGAGTCTTTTACCAAACGAAACAAAAATTAGTAAATCGTTAAATAAAATTACAAAAAAATAAAATGCCCTCAACTTTCTTATCAGTCTGATGGCGTAAACTAATATTAGCAAATTATGCGGTTGGTAAAAATTTATTACTGCCTTACATTCCTTACAAAACAGAATTGAATATTTTTAATAACACCTGCTATGTAAGTTTAGTTGGTTTTATGTTTTTAAAAACAAAAGTTAAGGGTTTTAAAATTCCTTTTCACGGTAATTTTGAAGAAGTTAATTTGCGTTTTTATGACTGGTATAATGACAACGGCGTATGGAAACGCGGTGCCGTTTTTATTAAAGAATTTGTACCTAAACCTGTTATTACATTTGTTGCAAATACTATTTATGACGAGCATTATCAAATTCTACCTATAAAACACGTTTGGGAAGAAACAAAAGAGGCTTTAACCGTTGAATAGTGTTGGAAAAATAAAGAATGGTATAGTATATAAATAATTACAGATACTAAACAAATCGCGATTGCAATTGGCAGCGAAGAAGGATTTATAACCGAACATTATTGGGGTTACACAAAAGTAAACGATTAAAAAAAAATTGGAATACTATATGTAGCCTTCTTGTTGGGAGGTTTTTAATACAAAAAGCTATTTAATAAATGTAGATTTTATTGCCAATTACGGAGACAAGTTTGCATCTTTAAAAAACGAAACACCCACATCTGTTTTTTTAATCGAAGGCTCTGATATACAAATAAAATCCGGGAGAAATATTTAAGACATCCATCCTCATAAAATTTTACGTTAAAAATCTTTTTGTTTAAAAATGTTTTGGCTTGTGATAAAAACGATTTGGGCTGTCCACAAAGCGCTTAACTCATTAGGCTTTAAAACAAAATAAATTTTAGTAAAATTTTATGAAGACTTGATTTTTACCTAACTTTTTATAAAGAAAAAGTTGGAAAACAATTTTTATAAAAAAATTATACTGTCATAGCTCTCTTCTCCAAACTTGCTGCCACGCCTTTTACAAACGCTTGTTGCATTAATTTTTTATGTGCTGGTTTAGCGGCAAATAATTTTATACGTTCCATTTCATCATCGTTGTACGTAATAGTAAATCCATTACGTTTTAAGTCACCTACTTTTTTTATGTCGATAAAATACCATTCTCTTAAATTTAAAAACGATTTTTTTACTTCAAATCTATCTTCATAAAAAATACCGTAAGGGTTTAAAATTAACCACAACGTTTGAAAACAAATAAATAATGTGGGCACAAATAAAAAAAAGCCTAATGGATTTACTTCAAAAGCCTGTTTTTTAAAAATAGTTATAAATGTTAAATAAATAAATACAGCATCTAAAACCAAGGCTATTATTAGTACTAAAGGGTGGCGCTCAATATTTAGTAAGGGAGTTTCAATTTGTTCATTCTTCTTCACAGCGCAAAGTTAAAAATTAAATTACTTTAAAGTAATTTTAACATTATATTTTTTTAACCTTGTAATAGTGCTTTTAAAATAAATTTTGCATAAATTGTAACGTTTTTAAAAATTACTCGTTTAATAAAATAGTTAATCCCCAAATAAATGGTATACTCAAAAAAATATTTTTTAATTGTAGTCATTTTTTTACTAAGCATATTTACTACGGCACAAACTGTTTCGGTTGACGATCCTATTGCCGCCATGCTCGATAGTCTTCAAACACAAAAAATGTTTGAAACAGCTTTTAGCAAACCTGTTTTTCCTAAAAATAATAAATTTAAATACGATATTGATAGCATACCGTTTTTTGACGAATACACCTACCAGGCTCGCTTAGCTAAGTTAGATGCGGTTTCGCCATTCGACTTAGTGTATAACGAACATGTAAAAGGGTTTATTAATTTATATGCTTTCCGCAAACGTGAGAGTGTAAGCCGTATGATGGGCGTTTCGCAGCTTTATTACCCAATGTTTGAAGAAGTTTTAGACCGTTATAACATTCCTTTAGAATTAAAACATTTAGCCGTTATTGAAAGTGCTTTAATTCCTTATGCTAAATCGCGCGCCGGCGCCACAGGGCTTTGGCAATTTATGTATCCTACTGGTAAAATGTACGGTTTAAATGTTACTTCATATATCGACCAACGTTGCGACCCATATAAAGCAACCGTAGCCGCTGCCGAGTATTTAAAAAGTTTGTATGGTATGTTTGGCGATTGGCAAATGGTATTAGCGGCTTACAATGCCGGACCGGGAACAATTAGCAAAGCCATTCGCCGAAGCGGGGGTAAAAAAACGTATTGGGAAATTCGTCCGTTTTTACCAACCGAAACACAAGGTTATGTACCCGCCTTTATAGCTGCAAATTATGTAATGAATTACGGCGCCGAACATAATATTTACGCCGCAGTACCTCGCAAAACGTATTTTGAAGTAGACACAGTAGTTGTAAAAGAACAAATGAGTTTTGAGCAAATTAGTCAGGCATTAGACATTAGTACTGAAGAAATTTTATATTTTAACCCTCAATATCGTAAAAATATTATTCCTGCAGGTGGTAATGCTATGTGTTTACCAAAAGCAAAAATTGGTATTTTTTTAAATAACGAACACGCTATTTATGCAGCTACAAAAGCGCAACAAGGCCAAAGCGAATTAGTGCAAACATTTGCCGAAGTTAAAAAAACTCACATTGTTAAAACTGGTCAAAAATTAAGCAGCATAGCGCGAATATATGGTGTAACTGTAATGGATTTAAAAAATTGGAACTACATAGGTAGAAAAGGTATAAAGCCAGGTAAAAAATTAACTATTTATGTGAGAGAAACTGCTACCGCAACTACTAAATTAGAAATAAAACCCGAAACTAAAAATGAACAAAACATTGCCTCAAATACAGACGCGGATAAAAAATTAGTTGCTGAAAACAAAGCAAGTAATGCAGCATGGCATACAGTAAAAAAAGGCGAAACTATTTATTTAATCTCTAAAAAATACGGCGTAAAACCTGCCGATATTAGAAGCCTTAATAATTTGAATAGTACTTCTGCGCTTAGCATTGGGCAGGTGTTGAAGATTAAGGAGAAGTAGGTATTTTTAATTATTTTTTTCTTTAGAGTAGATTATACCTAACAGACATCTGGGAGAATGACAGAAAATTTAAACAAGCAATCGGGTCATTCATTATTGCTTATTCTGAACTTGAATTCGGGCTTGTGTTTTTATGTTGTATGACTGAATTTGATATTAGACAAAAAGATTATTACGTTGCAAAATATCTTGGTTTTACATTTGAGAAAAAAATACAACATCTTACGAGTTTTACAGATGAACAATTACCTGAAATTAATCCAATTTGAGATAATTTAAAGAAAGAAATTAATATACTCAATCGAGAAAGAAGATTTTTAGTACATTGCTTTATGAGTTAATATATACCTAAAGAAACTATAATAACCCATGTAAAAGAAGGTGGAGAGGTAATTACAAAAAAACAAACATTGGAAGAAATTAAAAGTTCCATAAATGGGCTTCAACACTTAAATACAGGGGAGAATGGCATTAATGGAGAGTTTCATATTTTATTTGCGAAAACAAGAATCGATAAATGGAATAGTTTAGTAAATGATAACAATAAAATTATTTATAAAGTAAATGGAAAAATAATATCAGATTAATACGAGCTATACTACCCCCAACAAATCCTTAGAATTTTAATTTGGATGATGTTCCATTATTAGTTAACTTTGTTTTATGTAAATTATGGAACAAATTAGAGGAATTATTTATTTCAAAGATTATTTTTTAGAATTTTTTAATCATCAGAGTGAAAAAGTAAAAGAAAAAATAGATTACGTTTTATTTGTAATAACAGTAGCTGAAAGAATCCCTAGAAATTTTTTTGAACACATAACAGGAACAGATGGACTTTATGAAATTAGAGTTGAGTTTCAAAGTAACATTTATAGGATATTTTGCTGCTTTGATGAAGGAAAGGTTGTAATATTGTTTAATGGTTTTCAAAAAAAGTCACAAAAAACACCGTCCGCAGAGATTAGTAAAGCCCTAAAAATAAAGGAAGATTATTTTAATGATAAACTTAATAAAAATGAAAACAAAAAAACAAAACGATAAAACGATTAACAATTTTAACGATCATTTAGATGCAAGATATGGCAAAATTGGATCTTTAAAGCGAACGGAATTTGATATTAAAGCAAAGGCATTTGCAATTGGCGAAGTTATTAAACAAGAAAGGCATTTATGTTCGATGACACAGGAACAATTAGCCGAAAAAACGGGGACAAAAAAAAGTTTTATATCACGAATAGAAAATGGACATAGCGATATTCAACTCTCAACGCTTTACCGATTACTGGAATTAGGACTTGGGCGTAAAATAACGTTAACCATTCAATAAAACGTGAAGTTGCAAACCGCTAATCTACCCAACCCCCAACAAATCCTTAGCATTTACCAAAGCCGCCGGTGTTGGGTTGCCCGTGCTTAGCATTTTGGCAATTTCGGTAATGCGTTCTTGTTCGCTTAATTGTTTTATATATGATGTAGTTTTATTGGCTTCGTCTTTTTTATAAACAAATAAATGGTGTTGACCCTTACTTGCCATTTGCGGTAAATGTGTAATGGTTATTACTTGTAAGGTATTGCCCATTTTTAAAAGTATGTTGCCAATTTTATCGGCTACATCACCACTTACACCCGTATCAATTTCATCAAAAATAATAGTTGGCAATTGTTTTTTTGTGGCGAGTAAAGATTTTAAACTTAACATTAAACGCGATAATTCTCCACCACTGGCAACTTTATTTAATTCGTTTAAAGAGGCGCCTTTATTTGCACTAAACAAAAATTTAATTTGGTCAAAGCCGCAAACCGTTAGTTCGGGTGTTTGCTGAATATCAATTTTAAATATTGCATTTTGCATTGATAAATTGGTTAAAATTTCTTTTACCTGATTTTCAATTGTACTGAACGATTTAGTTCTTAGTTTTGTTAAATCCGTTGCAAGTTTGGTACACGTTGTTTTAACCAGAACTATTTCTTTTCTAATTTTTTCTATTTGTGTTTCAATCGAACTAAATTGCGATAATTTTTCTTCAATATCGTTTTTAATAGTCAGTAATTCTTCCTCTGTATTTACGTTGTGCTTTTTTAAAAGGCGATTTAATTTATCTAATTTAGCGTTTACAATTTCTAATTGTTGTGTGTCATAATTCACTTCAGTTTCGGCATCTTGTAAATCGCTCGCTAATTCTTTTAGCTCGATGTAGCTCGAATTTAAACGGTTAAAAAAATCGCTATAATTTGTATTGTATTTGCTTATAGAATTTAATTGTTGTTTTAAAACCGTTATCGTGTTTAATACATTTGCATCGCCGCCGGTAATAGCAGTAGCAACGCTTAATAAATTTGTTTTAATAATTTCGGCATTTTCTAAGGTGTTACTTTCGTCTTCTAACGTTTTTAAAACGCCAAGTTTAATTTCGGATTCTTGTAGTTCGTTAAATAAAAATTGGTAATAATCTAATTCTTTTTTTGCTTGAGTTTCTTGTTCTATAAGCGTCTTAAGAGAAATATTTAATTTTGTAAGATTAGAAAAATTTGATTTGTACTTTTTAAATACCTCTAAGCTCTCGGCAAAGGCATCTACAATCTCTGTCTGAAAATTAGTTTGATTTAATAATAAGGTTTGGTGTTGTGAATGTATATCGATTAATATTTCGGCTAAATTTTTTAATACAGTTAAACCTACAGGTGTATCGTTTAAAAAACTACGCGATTTGCCTTCGGCACTAATTTCACGTCGCAATACAATGGTATCGTCTCTATCCAAATCATTCTCTTCAAAAAAAGAATTTAGGTTTAAATTTTTCGCATTAAACGTGGCCTCTATAATACATTTTTTCGCTTTGTTTTGTAAAGATGCTACATCGGCTCTGTTACCTAAAACTAAGCCCAAAGCTTCTAAAAAAATGGATTTACCCGCTCCTGTTTCGCCGGTAATTACCGTCAATTTTCCTGGAAATGTTACATCCATTTCGCCAATAAGCGCAAAATTATTTATATATAGCTGTTGTAGCATAGGTTAAAATTCGTAATTTTTTTACCTATTTAAAAAATAAGTTTTAAATTCTTCTAATTCTTTAATTTCAACTTCAACATATTTTTCAAAAATCTTATCGCCAACTTGAGTTTTTAAGGCCGAAATTCCTACATCAATTAAACGCAGGCCTGTTTGCGTAAGGAGAATATTGTCAAAAGCTAAACTACCAATATTTGCTGGTTGTTTTAGATCACGATGCACAAAACCCGCTTTGTGTATGGCTTTTAACTCATCTTCAAACATACCTAACCAAAGCTCTCTAATTTCAATTTCATAAGCTCTATATTCAATAGGGTATTTACGTTCCATAACAAGCATCTCGGCTTGCAATTCTTCATTAAAATTTAAGCGAACAAATTTTACAACTAAATTATTTATAGTATTTGCAAATTGCATTTTTTGAGACTCGGAACCAATTTCAGAGCGCGTGTCTCCACTAAATAATTTACCAACTTCAGTTTCGTTAATTACAATAACTGTATTGTTAGCACCTGCCGAAAGTTTACGGGGATATTTCATTTATAATCTTAAAAATTCTAAAATTTCTTTTAAATACATTTCGTCAATAACGTCAAACGAATTTAATTCATCGCTATCAACATCTAAAACTCCTATAACCAAATTATTTTTATCAAAAATAGGAATCACAATTTCGCTTTTGCTTAAAGCACTACAGGCTATATGCCCTTCAAATTTTTCAACGTCGGGTACAATTAATGTTTGTGCTTTTTGCCAGGCGTTGCCGCACACCCCTTTTCCACTATTAATACGGGTGCAAGCTACCGGCCCTTGAAACGGCCCCAAGACCAACTGATTATTTTTTACCAAATAAAAACCTACCCAAAAAAAATCTAATCCAAATTTTAATGCGGCACAAATATTGGCCATATTGGCTACAGTATCTTCTTCCCCACTTAACAACGATTTAATTTGAGGGACTAATTGTTTGTATTTTTCTTCTTTAGTGGAAGCGGTAATTATTAAATCGTCTGCCATTAAAAATTATTATTTAGAAAAACGCATTTGCAATACGCCCAAAAATGCTTCTTTAAAAATTTTGGTACTCATTTTACTAACTCCCTCTACCCTGTCAATAAATGTAATTGGCACTTCTACAATTTTAAATCCTTTTTTATAAGCACGGTATTTCATTTCAATTTGAAACGCATAGCCCATAAATTTGATTGCATCTAAATCTATCGTTTCTAAAACTTTTCGTTTATAACACTTAAAACCCGCAGTAGTATCCTTTACATGAAACCACAAAATCATGCGAACATAAATCGATGCGCAGTAAGATAAAAAAATACGTTTTGTATCCCAATTGCTTACATTTCCGCCTTTAACATAACGAGACCCAACAGCTACATCAGCACCATTTTCACAAGCATTTTGCAGGCGAATTAAGTCATCAGGATTATGACTGAAGTCGCAATCCATTTCAAAAATAAAATCATAATTTTTAGCTAATGCCCATTTAAATCCATGGATGTATGCGGTACCCAGTCCTAGTTTTCCTTTACGCTCTTCAATAAATAATTTGTCAGGAAATTCGTTTTGCAATTCTTTTACTTTAGCTCCTGTACCATCCGGACTCCCATCATCTACAATGAGCAAATTAAAAATAGTTGGCAATAAAAATACCCTACGAATCATTTTTTCAATGTTCTCAATTTCGTTGTAGGTAGGAATTATAACCAAACTAGTACTCATTCGGTACGAATATAAATATAAAGTAAGAAATAAGGTAGATAAAAAAATACAATTTTCAGCAAATTTTTAAAATTAAAGCGTTACCGGATAACCCACAAAATGTAGTATTTTATAATTTAAAAAACTTTACCTTAACAACGTAATTGTTTTTGTTTTATGCTCGTATGGCGTTTCTATTAAAATAAAATAAACGCCATCATCCGCTTTTTGATGGCTCGTATTAAAGTAAAATCCATTCCAGTATTTATAAGTATAAAATTTTGTATACTTAATAGCATATTTTGAGGTGTCATATGCTCTATATAACTCATTAACTGGATAACGGTAAAATTCCTCACCCCACCGATTATATACTATAATTTTTATAGTAGTAGAATCACAAACCTTAGAGTCAAAAAAATTATAAAAATCGTTTACTCCATCATCGTTAGGAGTAAAAATATTTGCATTTGTTATTTTGCCGCACTCTTCAACATAAATATCTTTACATAAACTATCCACGCATCCCTCTTTACTGGTAGTTTTAAGGCATAATTTATTTTTAATTGGGTTAAATTTTATTTGAGGATGTTGTTGGTTTGTATAAAAAATATCGTTTAAATACCAGCTATAATTTTGCCCGTTAATAGATGAATTTGTTAGTTGTGTATTAACCTGCGAGGCAACATTTAATGGATATGTAAAATTAGCTTCTACATATGCAATAGTTGATGTAGTAGTGGAGCAAAAAAACTGATTTGAAATAGTATCCTTACCGATTAAAAAGCCATTATAGACCCCCGAATTATTATATATATGATTTAAAAAAGGTTGTGATGTATTATATAGAGAACTGCTATCTCCAAAATTATAGGTATATAAATAATTGGGCAGTGGATTAACAACTTTATACTCTGTGTTTTTATCACATAGAGGTGATACCAATTCGATATTAAAATTTTGAGCAGGATAAATGGCTATATCATCAATAAAGGCGCTTATATTTGAATGAAAAGCGATAAACGAAACGGAATCTATTTGTGGTGTAAAACAAGCAGAAACTTTTGTCCAACCCAGCGTATCAATTTTTTTAATGTTACTAATAACCAAATCATTTTTAGCTTGAAACATCTGAGAAGCATTTTTTAATAAATCAACAACCAACCAACCAGTTGTACTATCATTTGGATTTATAGAACCCCAATTTGGTACAGGGGGGCCTCCATAAAAACTAAAGGGAGTATTTAACTTATACTTACTACTACCCGAAAAGTAGCACTCAAAAACATAGAGGTTATTTTTTATTAAATTAGTAGATAATTGAAAAGCACTGCTATAAGCACCAAATACTAAATTGTTGCCAGAGCGTGGGTTTTTATGCCCAAAAACAGTATTTGTTAGTGCTCCGCATAGTAAAGCACATGTGCCCGACGAAAGTGATTTTGAGAGCAAGCTAGTATAACCATTTTCGGGTTGGATGAATGAAGTAACAAAACTAGGTTTACCAAAGGGATCATTAGAATTAAGTGGGTTTTGAATATTTGTAACACATTTCCAAAAATCGGTTAACTCAAAACTACCATTTTTAACTAAATTTTGAGAGCTAAAATTAAGAGTGCCAGATAATAGTAAGATTGAAATATATATTTTATTTAGCATTGTATTTTACTTTTATAATATTATTTCGACCAGCACCAATTACTCCTAAAAAGCCATTCCCTTCAAGCCATAATTCCTTATTGGTTAGCTTAGTAATTTTTATTTCATAATTTTCGTTTTGAAATAGTTGATAAATAGTAGTTTTATTATTTTTAAAAGCATACTCTTGAAATGAAGGCGGGCCTACAGGTCGTTTTATATTTAATGTACTTTTACTAACTTCTGAAAAACTTAATTCTTCATTTGAATTATATGAGGTTACGTCAATTCCATCTCTAATACCTTCTTTTAAAACCCAAGTTTTTTGTAACCGCGTTTTAACCAACCTCATACTTAAGCTATCGTTATTTTTATATCTGCATTTGCTTACAAATAGTAGTATTAATAGTAATATTAAAATATTTCTCATTGTAAATAAATAATAATTAAATGTTAAACGCAAAGTTAAAGCATTTATTGTTTAAAAAATAAATAAAGCCTTACCAATTAAGGTAAGGCTTTATTAATATTAATTTTTTATAAATTTAGATTTATAGTTTTCACCATTTGCCATAGCATATTTTACTATATAAACACCATTTTTAAAATTAGAAAGGCTAATCTCAAATGTATTTATTCCTTTAAAAATAGGATAATTTCTGCTGTAAACTACCTTACCTTCAACATTAATCAATTCTACAATATTATTCTCAGATTCAATACCGCTATTAAAGCTTAATGTTAATTTATCTGAGGCAGGATTTGGAGTAGTCTTTAGTTCAAATAACTCAATATTATCTAATTCATTATTTTCAATCAAAGTTGGTTCGTAAAACGTGTTCGGTTTTGGCAATGTATCTATTTTGTTATTCGTACGCAGGTTCGTTCCACCATTTGTTAACGAATACATACAAACCCTTTGACTCCTAATAGGGGCTGTGTTAAATGCCCCAGTATTTCTATTAAAATATGCGATCGTGTTTGCTGCTAAATCGTAGATTGCAATATTAGAGGTATTGGGGCAATTATTTCCATACATGTTTTCAGGCGTACAGTTTGTTAAAAAAGTTAAACCATTCATTTGCGGTGGAACCATATATGTATTATCATTCCTAAATACCATCAAGTCCATAGTGGGGTACGAATAAGTAAAACCGTTCCAATAGCTATTATTATAAAAATTACCTAATAAAAAACTTAAATTACCATCTTGGAAACTTGTATTATAAAAATCACGTTGGGTAATATAGCTATCCCCTCCCTCAAATCTGCAGCAAATCCCTACACATGTTCTTACACACCTTCTTTCAGATGTCCATCTTTCATATGCTGTATAGCCGAATATTGTATTTGTTCCCATTATACTACTACTATTATTCATAGTAGGCCAATTAGGTGACCAGCATTTAAATTGAAGTAAAGCAGAATTAAACTCAAAAGTTATAGGATGTTGAATATCATTGTTAGGTATAATTAAACATTCAATATCGGCATCGCAATTATCTAAGTTACCAAAACGAACATCGTAATTTGAACCAAAAATGATAGATGAACCGCCTGACCCACATTGATTGTTTAGAAAAAAGTCACTATTGCCATAATCAGTCCATTTCAAATTAAAATTACTATTCATAGTACTAAAATTTTGCATCATAGCCCATGAGCCAGCTTTTCTTAATGTGAAAATTTCATCATAGCTTGTGGATAAATCAAAATTTGCAAAATATATATCATCTGCTACATTAGGAGAAAACATCCAACTTCCTATATACGAATTTGCTGTATAATTTTGTGTAAAATTAGAGTTAGCTTGAGCCGAACTATTAAAATTGTATGTTTGAATATTCCAACTACAACCACTTAATGTACCGCTGGTATATTGCGAAAAAAGTTCGTCATGACTATCGCCAATTAAATTAGCAGCGTAAAATCTTGAATTAATTGATGCAGCGCCTATTACAGGGGGTATCCAACCTGGAGTGCCAGGTGAAGCGAATTGTCTACTACCTAAATTTGTTGGTGTAGGGTTCATTAGGTCTCCCAGTAAAAACCAATTCGTAATTTCACTTCCTCCAACTAATTGTGTATATAATAATATCTCTTTTTTTGCATCTCCATGAAAATTCCCAGCAACCAAATTAATGCTACTTGGTAAAGTTAAAAAATCGATAACTCCAGAAGTTAAATTTATTTGATTAACTGCTGTCCAGACTAAATTAAATCCACCGCCTCCATTTGAAGTAAATAAACGAGCAACTCTGCTATTTGAAGGTGCTGGATCGTCAGATATCATAAAAATATCATCCATACCATCTCCATTAAAATCACCAACAAGTTTTTTATCCATAACGATAGGTGGCGTTAAGATCAACACCTGTATTCTCAACATTACCAATATTAATTGTAGGCCTTCCCGCACCTCCCACAGTTGCAGGCAAGGGCTGACCAAATAATAAACCTTTGATTGATTTCTTATACCATTCAACAGAAAAATCCAACTTATTATTA
>JAYVGH010000124.1:0-4575 GCA_043772435.1 Bacteroidota bacterium | reverse complement strand
CAAGAGTATCAAGTATCCGCAAAAGCAGGCATAGCCAGCGAAAGCGAAATGGAAGTCAAAGCCCGCGAGATACAAGCTTTAGAAAAAGACGCGCAAAATAAACAAATTCAAATGGATAATTTGACTGCTGACATTGGCGAAAAAAATGCTCTGTTTCAGCAAACTGTAAAATCGTTTTTAGTAAAATGGAATAACGGCAAATATGATTTTATTTTATCATATAGCGATGCTGTGCCAACTATGCTATTAGGTAATGCAACACTTGATATAACTGCCGAAGTGGTTGATTTAATAAACTCAGAATACAAAGCAAAAAAAACAGCTTTATCAAAAAAATAATACTATGAGTAATTTATATATTTCTACTATAAAATCCGTTGAAGAATTTCACGAAACATTTAAAATTGGCAACGCCGTTCAACAAACATTAATTAACGAAAAAGATTATACTTTACGTTTTAATTTAATTAAAGAAGAAAACGAAGAGTATTTAGAAGCCTGCAAAAACAATGATATTGTAGAGATTGCCGATGCTCTTGGAGACCAATTATACATACTTTGCGGCACTATTTTAAAACATGGTTTACAACATAAAATTGAAGAAGTGTTTAACGAAATACACCGAAGCAATATGAGTAAATTAGATGAAAATGGAAATCCTATTTACAGAGAAGACGGAAAAATATTAAAATCTAACAACTACTTTAGGCCGGATATTAAGAAAATTTTAGAAGTGTAGATTTAAACGTAAACTTCCTGTTGGACCCCAAATAGAATTTTTACCGTCGGTATCTATCGAGAAATTACCTTGTCTTGAACCCGTAATTGTTGTTTTACCTATTATATCCGCACTATTACCACCATCTTTCCCAACAGTTTCGTAACTGGCTTCAAATGGTCTAGTACTAGTAAGGGCTATACCCCAACCAAATTCTCCGCCAATACTAATTTTTGGAAAAATAAAATATTCGGCACCCACAAACGCACGTACTCCAAAGGATATTACTGTGCCGTATTTATACTTGGTTAAACGAGCAGTATCGGAAGATGCAGAGCCTTGATAAATAGTACTTGCGGCAACTACATTCCCTAAACCGGCTATATTATCTGAACTGGATGCAGATACATTTTGAGGTTGTTTAGGTCCGGTGGGCGATAAATTTACAACCAAATCATTACCATAGTGATATACTCTTTTTTGTGAATTCACATAAAAACCAGCTTCGGCGCCATAATAACCTTGTAAACGGGTTTTTCCTTTACGTTTTTCTATTCCCACAGATAAACCAATAGTTGTGTTTGAATATTTTACAGAATTTTCAATAAGAAGAATAGAGTTTGGGAAACCATTAGTACTTGGCATAAACATTCTGTTAGGCTTTACTTCTCTAATTGTATTTCCATTAAATCCAATTCTTAAGCTGCCTCTGTAAGCGGTTTTCTCATCTATAAAATATTTTCCGGTAATGGTTTGATTAACCGTTAAAAAATTCCAACTTGGAGCTTGATTAGCAGTATTAACGGTAGTTGTGCCACTTGTACTCGCACTTTTATTAAAAAAATTACCTAAATAATTTAAAAACGGATTAGCATCTATGCCAATAGACCAATCGCCCGCCTCGGGTAAAATGGGTTCGCCTTTTTTCGAAGTTAAATCTTGGCTATGTACGTTTGCACAACAAAATGTAGCAAACAAAAGATAAGATAATTTTTTCATATGTAGATTTATAATGTTTCGTTAACGTGTATTTTTACTAAATATTGTTTTGACTTTTATTTTGTAATAAGGGCACAAATTTAAAATTTCCAAGCACTTTTCTGTCAAAATTACTGTCACTGGTTTTATTAAGCCAAATCATTTCTTGGGTGTCGCCTTCACCAATCGGTATTAACATTATACCACCTGTTTTTAACTGCACTAGTAAATCGTTTGGAATATATGGAGCACCGGCAGTAACTATTATTTTATCAAATGGGGCAAATTGAGGCATGCCTTTGTAACCATCGCCATAAATAAGTTTTGCACCATTATAACCAATATATGGTAAAAAAAGTTTGGTTTTATCGTGCAAGGTTTTTTGGCGCTCAATACTATAAACTTTTGCACCCATTTCAATTAAAACGGCTGTTTGATAACCACAACCTGTACCAATTTCCAGTACTTTTTCGCCTTGTTTAATATTTAATTGTTCGGTTTGAAAGGCAACGGTATAAGGGTGCGAAATTGTTTGCCCTGCGCCAATTGGGAGCGCTTTATCACTGTAAGCGTGGTCTAATAAAGCCGGGCGAGCAGTTGTATTATCAAAAAACAAATGGCGAGGTATTTTTTCAATAGCGGCTAAAACCCGCTCATTTTTTATACCTTTTAGTTTTAATAGCTCTGCCAAACGTTTGCGCTTGCCCTTAAACAAATATTCATCCTCTTTACTTACTTGATAAAACATTTTTATGTGTTAAAATTACCCTAATTATGTGAATTTTATAAAGTTAATAGTATTACGCATTTATTTTTAATTATTTTAACTCAAATACTAACAAAAAGTATTTAAAAAAATTAATTTTGACGACTTAAAAAATTTAACAATTAGCCAACCATTTTAAACGTTGGCACGTACTTAATTAATAGATAAAATGGTTTGAAATATTAATTTATTAACAAGCACAATAAACAACAATTATAAACCGTTAAAAAATTAAAAATTACCCGATTTTGAATATTTTTACTACACAAAAACTAATTATAAGAATCCTATTTATTTTAGTTCTTGGCTTTAATGTAGTTTTGGTGGGCGGCTGCAAAAAATATGCAGCGGCTACCCCTGCATTTTTTATAAAATCTAGTAACGTTAGTGTAGTTACAACTACCTCTATTCAAGGCACATCCAGCAACAAAATTACCGAATTGTATTTATACGTAAACGGTAAATTTCAAGGTGCTTACCCAACCGGTAATTTAATGCCTATAGCCAGCAATAACCAAAACGTGAACATTGATATTTTTGCAGGTATAAAAAATAATGGATTTAAATCTACACACATTACCTGGTTGTTTTACGATAAAATTGAAATTGATACTATAGTAGAATCTGGAGTGATTGTTGACAGGCCTTTAGCATTTAAGTATAACCCAAACGTAAAATTTGCCTGGATTGAAGGATTTGAAAATACTACAGGTACTAGTCTTATAAAATCAGGGGTATCAAGTGTTAATTTCTTATCGGTAACATCGCCCGAAAGTTTTGAAGGTAAATCCATAAAAATGGAACTTACCCAAAATCAAACAATTGCACAAATAGAATCTGTAAATTCGTTTAGTTTGCCAACAGGTAGCAGTAATGTATATTTAGAATTAGATTATAAATGTTTTCAGGAGTTTACAATTGGTTTAATTGCAAATAATACCGAAAAACAAGTAATTACGCTTAATCCAAACACAAACTGGAATAAAATATACATTAATCTAGCCGATATTTTAAATACTGCCCCTACAGCAGCTACCCATAAACTTTATTTTAAAATGAAAAAAATAAACGATAGTGATGATTCGCGGTTTTATTTGGATAACATTAAAGTGGTTCATTTTTAGTAATGAGTAAAAGATTACGTACCATATATTATATTTTACTGGATTTTATTACAGCGGGGTTGGCGTGGACAGTTTTTAATTATTATCGTAAAACTCAAATAGATACAATAAAAAGTCATCAGTTAAGTATAAATATTTTTGATAATCAGTTTTTTATAAGCGTACTTATTTTGCCGTTAATATGGGTACTAGTATATTATTTAATGGGCTCATACAATAATGTATTACGCCGATCTCGTATTAATGAATTTGTTCAGTTACTTGCAATTAGTATTATTGGCGTTACGGTATTATTTTTTGTAATTTTATTAGATGATTATGTGGCTTCCTACAAATTATACTATAAACTTTACTTTGTATTGTTTATAAGTCATTTTGGCTTCACTTCTTTTTTTAGATTAATTCTTTCTTCTAATACCAACAAAAAAATTCACACACGTAAATTTGGTTTTAACTCTATAATAATAGGTAGTAACGAGCGTGCTTTAAAAATGTTTCGCGAAGTGCAAGCTTTAAAGTACGGCATTGGTAATCAGTTTATTGGCTTTGTTCATATAGAGGGTAAAAACGGATATAGCGAAGAATTAAAAAAAGTACTACCCCATTTAGGTGAATATCATGATATTAGAACCATTATTGAAATTAATAATGTAGAAGAGGTAATTATTGCACTTGAAAGTTGGGAACACGAATACATTAAAAACATTGTAAACGACCTTAGCGATATGGGAATTGTAATTAAAATCATTCCCGATATATATGATATTTTAAGCGGGCACGTAAAAATGAACAGCATTTTAGGCACACCCCTAATCGAAATAAAAAATCAAATAATACCAGAATGGCAAATTTCGGTTAAACGCTTTTTAGATGTTTCCATTTCTATTGTAGTTTTAATTTGCTTTAGCTGGATGTATGTTATTATTGCTTTGTTAGTTAAATTGGGTAGTAAAGGTAAAATGTTTTTTAAGCAGGAACGAATTGGCATT
>JAYVGH010000123.1:0-109386 GCA_043772435.1 Bacteroidota bacterium | reverse complement strand
ACTATCTCCGGAAAAATAATTACAAATGCTGATGGGTCGCCAAAATTTATACCGGGCTCTTTAAAGTCGGTTAAGGCAATTGGTTGGTATATTAAAGAGTATGGGGTGTGCCAAATCTCTATGAATTTGACAAACATTAATGTAACTCCTGTTCATATTGCTTTTGATGAAGTGTGTAAAAAAGCTTCAGAACGTGGCATGCGCGTTACTGGTAGTGAGTTGGTAGGTTTAATTCCTTTAAAAAGTTTGTTAGATGCCGGTAACTATTTTTTATTAAAACAAAAACGCAGTAGTGGTGTAAGCGAAAGCGAGTTGATTAAAATTGCAGTAAAATCAATGGGTTTAGATGAACTAGCTCCTTTTAAACCGGAAGAACGTATTATAGAATATTTATTAAAAAACAATGAAGACACTAAATTAATAAATATGAATTTAATTGCTTTTGCTGATGAGACTGCTAGCGAAAGTCCTGCGCCGGGCGGAGGTTCTATTAGCGCATATGTTGGTAGTTTAGGTATTAGTTTAGCAACTATGGTTGCCAATTTAAGTTCGCATAAAAAAGGATGGGACGATAAATGGGAAGAGTTTAGTAATTGGGCACAAAAAGGTCAGGCTATAAAAAATGAATTATTAAAATTAGTTGATGCTGATACTGCTGCATTTAATAAAATAATGACAGCCTTTGCATTACCAAAAGCAACAGATGAAGAAAACAAATTAAGAACCCTAGCTATTCAACAAGCAACAAAATTTGCAATTGATATTCCGTTTAAAGTAATGCAATTAAGTTTTGAAAGTTTAATTGTAATTAAAGCGATGGCAGAAATTGGAAACCCTAATAGTGTAAGTGATGCGGGTGTAGGAGCGCTATGTGCTCGCACCGCCATAATGGGTGCTTTTATGAATGTGCGAATTAACGCTAGCGGCTACATGGACAAAAATTTTGCAAATAATATTATCGCTAAAGGAAAAGAGATTGAGCAAAAAACTATTTTATTAGAAGGCGAAATTTTAAAAATTGTGAATGAGAAGATTGGGGTTTAATTTTTACATTATATATTTTATAATACAAATTGTAAAATAATTTTATTCTAAAAAAAAGCGTTTCATGTAAAACTGAAACGCTTTTTAAATTCTATATATTCCTTAATTTACCTTTTATCTAACACCAATTTTTTAGTTATTTTTTCGCCATTAATATTAAGGCATACAAAGTAAATGCCATTTTGTAAATTTTCGTTTAAAATATTAAATTCAACGTTATTTTCGCCCAAAGTACTGTTTTGCATATCAAAACTTTTTACTTTGTTTCCCATTAAATTATATATATCTAAACTTACCGTAGCGCTTTCTTCAGTAATAGTATACATTACATTTAATTTATCAATTATCGGATTAGGATAAAAATTAGTTTGTAATTCTTTAGGAATTGTAATTCCTTCATTTTGTAAACGAGCGCTACTACTGCCACCACTTGCTATTACACTGCTCGAGGATAAACTCAATTTCATATTAGGACGTGTATAATTTTGTGTGCCGCTTGTAGTTGTACAAAGTCCACCGCTGGTAATATCTTGGCGTTTGTATAAAGTCATGTAACTGCTCATATTTGTGCCATATACGCTGGTATTGTTGGTGTAAGCCGAATTATCCCAACAAATATCTATTAAAATATTATCGTTGCCATTGTAAATAAACGGTGTGCTAAATGTATGAGTATTCCATTGGTTGCTGCTTGCCGATTAGTTACCGCTATAAACTGTTGTAGCATTACTGCCGCTTAAAAATGATTTACTCGCAAATGCTGAAGACGTTATATGCGAAATTTTAATTGTAAAACCATTCATAGTTTTTACATTGGCTGTAAGAGCATTAAATGCCAAAGATTTTATATATTTATTTACAGCCATATATCCTGCAGCTACTAATTCTGCCTTTGTTACAATAATTTGAGCGCGCTCATCCATGTAATATGTTCCGTAAGGTACAACTCCGGTAGTGTTAACACCTGTTCCTATTGTTAACACATTTGAACTGGCTGTGGTAGTTCCAGTTGGTGTTGTAGTTGCTGTTCCGCAAGCGGTTGATGTTATTATACTTGCACGTGCACCACCGCTTACAAATAAAGCGTTCATCCGGTTGGATTGACCGGCGTTAAACATATACATACAGGCGTCGTTTGTATAGTCCATATAATTCATACTCATATCTCCTGAATTGCTATATGTTATGTGAGGATAAGATGGGCAACCTTTGTTTGATGTTGGTTGCGTGGGTGTATCGTAAACAAAATCGTTACCACAATTTGCATCGCCCCAAATGTGGCGTAAGTTTAACCAATGTCCCACTTCATATGTTGCGGTGCGCCCTTTGTTAAAAGATGAAACAATATTTCCTCTTCTGCCAAAAGCAGTATATAAAATTACTACACCGTCGGTAGATGTTGGTCCACCGGAAAACTTCGCATAACCTAATAAACTATTACCTAAATTACACACCCAGATATTTAAATACTTACTTGTATTCCAGGCATCATCGCCACCTGTAGTGGATGATTTTACTTTACCATCTTGCGAAAAAGAAGTGGTTGATAACAACGGTATCTATTTTTGTCATTACATCTAAATAATTAGAGCCTTTAAATAAAATACCGTTGTGGGATGCTAAACCAATACCACCAAAATATCCTAATGGAATTGAGATTACTAATGCACAAGGGCAAGAGATAACAAGAAATACCAAAGATTTATACAACCAATCGTTAAACACATAATTTGAAACAAATAAGTATGGCAACAAACAAATACCATTGGCTAAAAACACAACTATTGGTGTGTAAACTTTTGCGAATTTTGAAATGATTAATTGTGTGGGTGATTTGCGAGCTGTTGCATCCTGTACCATTTCCAGAATTTTAGAAAGTTTACTGTCTTTAAATAGTGTAGTAACTTTTATATCTGATACAGAATTAAGGTTTATCATTCCTGCCAATACCTGTTCGCCTTTTTTCTTTATGATAGGTTTGCTTTCGCCTGTTAAACCAGCTGTATTAAAAGTAGTTGTTTCAGAAATTAACTCACCGTCCATAGCAACTTTTTCTCCTGCTTTTACTTGTATGGTTTCACCAATTTGTATCTCGTTATGAGATATAGTTTGCAATGTGCCATTTTTATTGACATTTACTGTGTCAGGGCGAGTATCTAACAAAGCCTTAATACTTCTTTTAGACCGGTTAACGGCTGCTGTTTGAAACAACTCTCCTACAGCATAAAACAACATCACGGCAACGCCCTATAAATATTCTTTAATAAAAAACGCTCCTAAAGTGGCAATAGACATTAAGAAAAATTCGGAAAAGAAAGCACCTTTTGAAATTGATTTTACCGTTTCTTTCATTACAGGTATACCAACAGGAATGTAGGCTATGATATACCAAATTAAGCGAATATAACCATTAAAGAATGAAGGTTTAATAAAGTAATCGAATACAAGTCCCAACATTAAAAAGATAAAACTAATTATGGCTGGTAAATAAGTTTTTAACAACGAACTATTTTCGACTTCATGTGCATGCTCATGGCCTTGCCCATCATTTTCTGAATGGG
The DNA here is from genome assembly GCA_043772435.1 of Bacteroidota bacterium. Taxonomy (GTDB): domain Bacteria; phylum Bacteroidota; class Bacteroidia; order B-17B0; family Aurantibacillaceae; genus Aurantibacillus. Next base: position 105,781 of record JAYVGH010000123.1, on the reverse strand, counting down.
CATGCGGCTTACCTGTTATAGCATCAATTTTTTCATATAAAGAGCAGCAGGTCATATTGCCCTTTGCATCTTAGGTGTGCTTATGGTTAGGTTTTGTATTTATCATTGTTCTAATTTATTCTTCTTCTTCAGTATTCTTCATTTTCATTAAAAGAGTATAAGCTCCTTTTATAATAAAGTTTTTGTTTCTAACAGCAGAACTATCGGCAAAAATTATTTGAGTAAAGCCATTCTCATTATTTTGAGTTGTAACTTCTTGCATTCGATATTTGTTTTTTCTCTCTTCACTAAAAACATATTGCTTGCCTTCAAATCGAACTACAGCATCATCGGTAATAACAAAAGCTTTGCTGGTGCTTGCCTCTACTTCGGCATTCATGTACATGCCAGGTATTAAACTTTTATCGTATTGTTCAAAATGGCAATGCACAATTACAGCTCTTTCAGATGAAATGTCTTTGCCTATCAAAATTATTTCGCAATTGTATTTCTTGCTTGAGTTATTAGTGTAGGCAATAATTTTTTGTCCGATGGATAGCTTGTCTAAATCTTTTTCAAAAACAGTTAACGCTAAATGAATATCTTCAGGATTAACCAACTCAAAAAGAACATCGGTTGGCATTACATATCTTCCTATGTTCATTTTCACTTGCGAAACATACCCGTCAATGGGAGAAGTAATGCTAACGCTTTTTGAAATGGTATTTTCGTTTAGGTTGTCTGGATTAATACCAATTAACTTTAATTTCTCAGAGAAAGCTTTTATCAAAATTTTTTGCGAAAGGTACTCGGCTTGAGTTGCCTGAAAAACTTTGTCGCTACTTGCTTTGCTTTGATTCAATTCTTTTTGGCGATTATATTCTGCCTCAATAGATGTATATTGTACTTTTGAAGTTAAATAATCTTGTTGCAACTGTATGTACTGTTGGTCTTCCATTATAGCAATTACTTCGCCTTTACTAATGTGCATGCCTTCTAATAGTTTGGTTGATTTGAGATAACCACCCAAAGGCACGCTAACGGATACCATATTTTGAGGCGGCACATCTATTTTTCCATTTACTTTTAGTAAAGATGAAATGGTACGTTGCTCAATTTTTCCTGTTTTTATTTCGGAATTTTTAAGTTGCGCATCGCTTAGTTCTACAATAGTTTCGTTAGGAGTTTCTTGTGTTGCAGTTGTCTCTATTTTTTTGCTCCCGCAAGAAGTATTTATTAATAAGCAATAGGCAATGGGCAAAAGGCAATGGGCAATTCTTAATTTGCGTTTTATGTTTATTTTAGTAATTAAGTTTTTCATTTCGTTTAGTATTTATTGGATGAGTAATGATGTAATTTAATAGTTCAATTACTTATTGATAAAAAAATTAAGTTTAATAATTGTTTGATTAAGTTCTTTTACCGCATCGGCATAGCTGCTTTGAATGAATACAGCGTTATTTATTAGCAACACCCATTCTAAATAATTAATGTTTCCGTTAGTAAATTGTTGGTTGGCAGTTTTAATAATGGTGTTAGCGTTTTGTAAACCAAAATCTTCAAAATAATTTACTGCTTGTAATTGTGTTTGGTAGTGTTTATAGGCAATTTGATACCCGTTATTAAATTGTTTTAAGCCTAACTGATAATTATTTTCCGCGATTAATTCCAATGTTTTACTCGCTGTTATTTTTGCTTTTTGCGAACCAAAAAATAGTGGCAAACCAACACCAAACTGAAAGGCATTAAAACGATTAGCTTTGGTGTAAACTAAATTATCGGCACCTATACCTTGTATGCTTTGGTTACTATAACCCACATACAAGTTAGGTAACAATTTCGATTTTTCTAATTTTGTATTAATAAAAAAACTATTTTTTTGCTGTTGCAAAACCTTTAATTGTGGGTGATTGATAATTGCTCCATTATCAACCGAACCATTAAATTCCATTTTTAGGTTATCAGCCAAAGGCATATACATCGAAGTTGTATTAAGCATTAATTGAAATTGCAATTGCAAAGTTTCAATATCATTTTTTAATTGATTTAGCTGAATTGTAATTTGCCCCAGTTGAGTTTCGGCAGTTGTTTTTTCTAAAATATTGCTTTCACCTTTGGTAAAACGTAGATTGGCTTTTTCTAAAAAAGATGTATAAACGCTATCAGTGCGTAAAAGAATGGTTTGTTTATGCTGTAAGTAAACCAATAAATAAAACACATCATTTACTTGATTTTTTAGCTCAGCTTCTTTTACGGCTATTTTTAATACACTACTTTTGTAATTTTCGTTTTGCAATGCTTTTTGTTTTGCATATACGGTAGGAAAATTTATACTTTGCGAAATGCCAAACTTAGTGTCTTTGTAAGCAGAGTTTATTTGACCGTATTCGCCTGTTACATTTGTAAGAGGAATATCAACAGCAGCAACTTTTAATTTCTTTTGGTATTCCGCGTTAAGCTTTTCGTTTTTTACAATGAGATTATTTTTTAATGCAGTATCTATCGCGGCATTTAAGGAAATACTTTGTTGTGCATTTACACTTTGAAATGAAAAAAAGAACACTAAAATAGTTGGAACAACTATAATTTTCGCTTCGTTTTTAAATCCTTTTTCAAACAGAATATAAAGAACGGGTAAAACAAATAAAGTAAGAAATGTTGCAATTAATAAACCACCAATTACTACAGTTGCTAAAGGTCTCTGCACTTCGGCACCGTTGCCAGTACTTAATGCCATAGGTAAAAAACCAAGCGAAGCTACAAACGCGGTCATTAGCACAGGGCGTAAACGGTGTTTTGTACCTTCTAATACTATTAGTTTAAGATTAGTTTCTCCGGCAGCTTTAATGCGGTTATATTCCGAAATTAAAACAATGCCGTTTAGCACTGCTACTCCAAACAAGGCAATAAAACCTATGCCTGCGCTAATGCTAAAAGGCATACCTCTAATGGCTAAAAAGAAAATGCCGCCAATTGTAGAAAGTGGTATGGCGGAATAAATAAGCATGCCGTGTTTAAAAGAATTAAATGCGAAAAATAGTAAAAGAAAAATCAGAAGCAATGAAATTGGAACAGCGATTGATAGTCGTTTTTTTGCAGTAATTAAATTTTCGAATGCACCGCCGTAAGTAATATAATAACCCGCTGGAAGTTTTAATTTTTTATCAATTTGTATTTGCAAGTCATTAACAATGCTCTGCACATCTCGCTTTTTTACATTAAAACCAACAATTATTCTACGTTTAGCATCCTCTCTTTGAATTTGATTTACACTTTCTTTTATCGAAACATCTGCCACTTGATAAAGCGGAATTTGCATTGCATTTGCGGTTGGTATTAATAGGTTTTGTATATCTTCTAAATTTTGACGTTTTTCTCCTTCAAGTCTAACTACCAAGTCAAAACGTTTTTCATCTTCAAACACTTGCCCGCTGCTTTGCCCTGCAAATGCTGTATTTACAACCCTGTTTATGTCGGAAATGTTTAAACCGTATTGGGCAATAATATTACGTTTGTAATTGATGATTACTTGTGGAAGCCCATCAATAGGTTCAACATAAATTTCTTCAGCACCATTAATTTTAGAAGATACATCGCCTAAAAGTTTTGAGTATTTTGATAGTGTATCTAAATTCTCTCCAAATATTTTACAAACTATATCTTGCTTTGCACCAGTCATTAATTCGTTAAAGCGCATTGCAACCGGATACTGAAAACTATACGTTACACCAGGTACATCATGCAATGCCTCAGACATTTTTTCGGAAAGTTCATCCCAAGTATCTGCAGAAGTCCATTCGGATTTTTCTTTCAAAATTATCATTAAATCAGCTGCTTCCATAGGCATAGGGTCGGTTGGAATTTCGCCACTACCTGCTTTGCCAATTACTTTTTGTACTTCGGGAAACTTTTGTTTTAGAATGTGTGCCGCTTTTAAACAAGCGTCAACCGTTGTATTGATGTTACTTCCCGTTAATACACGTGTTTCAACCGCAAAATCACCTTCGGGTAATTCAGGTATAAATTCTCCACCTAAAGTTGAAAAGATGTATAGCGCGGCAACAAATAAAATTATTACAGAACCAATAATTATTTTAGGAATGTTTAATATTTTGATTAAATATTTTTGATGTATGTTTTCTAAAACCGCCATCATTTTATCTGAAATATTTTTTTTGAGCGAAACGGTTTTGTTTAAAAACAAAGCACTCATCATTGGAATATAGGTAAGTGAGAGAACAAATGCACCAAACAAAGCAAAGGCAACGGTTTGCGCCATGGGTTTAAACATTTTGCCTTCAATGCCTTCTAAAGTAAAAATTGGCAAATACACTGCAAGAATAATTAATTCGCCAAACACTGCAGCATTGCGCATTCGTGTAGAAGTGCTGTAAACAATATCGTCCATTTCAATTTGAGATATTTTATTTAGTTTTGAAATGTGTAACTGAAACATACAGGCTTCAACAATAATTACGGCACCATCTACAATTAATCCAAAATCCAATGCCCCCAAACTCATCAAGTTTCCGCTTACGCCAAAAATGTTCATCAATATTACGGCAACCAACAATGATAAAGGAATTACGGAGGCTACAATTATTCCGGCTCTTAAATTTCCAAGAAATAAAACCAATATAAGAATTACAATTATCGCTCCTTCCATTAGATTTTTTGTAACTGTACCAATAGCACTGTTTACCATTTTTGTTCTATCTAAAAATGGTTCTATCTCAACACCTTTAGGTAGTGTTTTTTCTATTTGGGTTATACGTTCTTTTACATTTTTTATAATTGCGCTGCTATTGCCCCCTTTCAACATCATTACAACTGCACCGGCCGCTTCGCCCTCATCATTGTATGTCATAGCACCGTATCGAATCGCACTTCCTATTCTTACTTCGGCAACATCGTTAATTAATAGCGGCGTTCCGTTTTCTGTATTTTTTACAACAATATTTTTAATATCGTTTGTGTTTCCAATCAAACCTTCGCTACGGATATACAATACTGTTGATTTTTTTTCAATGTACGCTCCGCCTGTATTTTCATTGTTTTTTTCAAGAGCGGTAAATACATCGTTAATGGTAATATTAAATGATTTTAATTTGTTAGCATCAATGGCAATTTCGTACTGCTTCAACTTTCCTCCAAAGCTGCTTACATCGGCCACACCTTTCACACCTAATAATTGTCGGCGAACAATCCAGTCTTGAATAGTGCGGAGTTCTGTTGCATCGTATTTTGTTTCATAACCATGTTTGGCGCGAAGTATGTATTGATAAATTTCGCCAAGTCCTGTTGTAACGGGGGCTAGTTTGGGCGAGCCTAGTCCTTTAGGGATTTGTTCTTGTGCTTGCTTTAATCTTTCCGTTACTTGTTGCCTTGCCCAATATACATCTACATCTTCATCAAAAACGATGGTAATTAACGATAAGCCAAAGCGTGAGAAACTGCGAATTTGTTTTAGTCCTGGTATGTTGCTGTTAGCCTGTTCGATGGGAAAGGTAATTAGGCGTTCCACATCGGGTGCGCCAAGCGATGGCGCTGAAGTTATTACCTGTACTTGATTATCGGTAATATCAGGTACGGCATCAATGGGCAGTTTTGTAATTTGGTAGCTGCCGTAACCAATAAGGGCTAAAATAAAAAGCCCTATAATGAACTTGTTCTTTATTGAGAACGCAATTATTTTATTGAGCATATTTTTACAAGTAATAAAATGAATGAAAATTTACAGTAGTAAACACTGTAAACAGTTTATTGGTCTGCAATGCAGATATTCTTACATTTATTTAACTAACTTTTGGCGGCTGCCAAATGGGAGGAGAGCAAATACTTTTTATTTTTTCGTTTTGAAACGAATATTTTTTTGCCGAAATAATTATAACGTCAAATTTTGCATCAATTACCTGCGGTATAAAAGCCATTATAGGAGCGTGTGCATTTACACAGCAATCATCACAATGTTTAAAGGGTAAATCGCAATCTTTATCTTCGCCTTGATGTTCACTTTCTTTGTGCGCATCGAAATAATGTTTAGTAATAAAATCGCCAAAATCAACTACATCTTTATGTTCGTGAGTATGATGGTAAAAATGAGTAAATAATTTTGGTAATTTAGCAAACTCTTCAGCGAATGTGTTATTCGTTAGAAATTGAAGTAAAAGAAATATTGTTGTTATTTTTTTCAATAACACAAATATACAAAATATTAGTAAAAATGAATATTATGATATAAATGCCAATTTTAAAAGTTATAAATAAATAGTTTATTTGAATCTAAAAAGTATAGCCCAAAACTAATTTTACATAAAAAGGTGTGCCTGGTGTATAATGCAATTCACTTACCGACTTAGCTTCGTTTTGTAGGCGTGTTTCGGTATTAAATTGGGCTTCGTTCCAATTAGTGTTTAATAAATTTTCAATTATTAACCCTATTTTATAATGTTTGGTTTTGTAATTTGCTGTTAAATCAACCACATTATAGCCGTGCGCAATTATTGTGTTATCCTCGTTAGCAGGTCTATTTTGCATGTAACGGTAACGCAAACCACATTCTATTCCGTTTTTAAATTTTGCTGTTAAACCGCCTACCGATGTTAAAGTAGGCGCTAAAGGAATATAATAATCTTTCTTTTTTTCAACCCCAAATAATGTATCAATAAATCTACTTTTCGAAGAGTTTACATCCACATCTGCAAACAACCAAGGCAATAGTTGCATTCTTCCGCTTACATCAAAGCCATATCTGCGGCTTGCACCACGGTTTTCGGTAGTGCCGTCATCGCCTACATAAACCAATTCGTTACTTAAATCCATCCCCCAAACGGCAACTGAAAAAATTGATTTTTTAATATGAAACAAACTACCTAATTCCGCACTAACAGCAATTGGTAATTGGTGCTGATTTTTTTCTTGAACTGAAGAACGTGCATCGTTGCTGTGGTAGCCACTTCCGGAGTTTAAAAAGAATTGTAATTTATCATTAATCGTATAAATTAAATTTAATTTTGGGTTAATAGCCTGCTGATAATTAAAACCAGTATAATTTTTTCGTGTAGTATCGCTTGGTATTAAATCTTCAACGTCAAAAATAAAATAATCGTAACGTGCGCCTATTTCGGCTCTAAAATGACTATTAAACCGAATAACCTCGTTAATAAAAACAGCGTTACTACGTTGATGTATTAAGCTATGCGCCTTAACTTCCATACGTGTACGTTTTGGTGCATGCCATAATTGATTTTCAATTTCATCGGAACGAAACGAAGTACCTATTGTAAATTTAATGTAGAGATTAAAAAATTTATGTCCAACTGTATATTTAGTATTTAAGCCTCTCACCGTTCTGTTATCGTTTTGTTCAATCATATCGCCGTTTACAGTGTCTTCTAAAAAAAAGGTAAAGTTCGAAAATAATTTAAATCGATAGGTGCTAACATATGCCTGTGTTTCAAACTCGCCTGAGCCAATTTTTGCGCTATAAACTAAATTATAATTATTACGTTGTGTTGTTCCACCCTCGTTAGGGTCTATACTTCCGTAACGAGATAATACGCCCTTTTTTACTGCACGCTCTGGTATTTGCCCGGTGGCGTTCCATGATGAGCCAAAACCCGTTAGCGAAAAATGTATTTTACTATAATCGTTTAAAAAAACAGTTGTTTTACTAAATAAATTAGTGCGCTTAAAATCTAAGTTTTTGTCAAAATAACTTCTGTTGTTTATTACATCGGCCGCAAAATAAGAGGATACATTATTATTTTTAATAGGTAATTGCACTAATGCCAAGCCACGCGAACTTGTTAAAGCATTAGTTTTGGGAACTGAGCCTAATTCCATTTGAATTAAATTGTTTGGTAATGAATCGTATGTTTTAAAACCCACAGCAGCACCAGTTGCGAAGTCGCCATACAAGGGCGATGAGGTTCCTTTAAAAATAGTCATTCCTTCAACAACTTCAGGTATTAAAAAATGTAAATCAGCATAGCCTTGCCCATGCCCGTGGCTAGGCATATTTACGGGTATGCCATCTACAAATGTAGCTATATCGGTGCCGTGGTCGCAATCAAAACCACGTATAAAAATTTGTTCGGCTTTACCGCCGCCTGCATGATGTGCAATAAATAAACCTGGTACTAAACGCAACATATCTTGTGCGGAATTTTTTGGACGGTTAATAAAATTAATTGCACTTAAGTAAGAAGAAGATGCCGCCGAAACCGGTCTATCGGTTGCAATAGCCACTTCGGTAAGGTTTATAGATTTAGAAATTAGTTGTATATCTAAAGTTAGAGTATCTGTATTAATTAAATCAATTTTTAATATTTGTTTTTCGTAGCCTGTTTTTTCAACTTCAAGAACATAGCTACCGAAAGGAATATTTATAAAATAAAAATTTCCTTTATCGTCGGTGTGGGAATGACTGTTGGTTTTATCAATGTTTACAAAAACATTTTCCAAAGTAATGTTTGTTTGTTTATCTTTTATTGTTCCTTTTATAGTGGTTGTTTGGGCTCTGCTGCTGTTGCAAAGTGTTAATAATAAAATAATAAATATCAGGTATTTAGGTTTAGTAAATATTGAAATCATAAATGTTGATTAAAAAATAATTTAATTTTTAAAGATTAATTTGAAAAAAAAAGAAGTATAAAACTGCAAGCCACTAACCCTCAAAAATTAATACGGAAAAAATAAACTTTAAATAATTGCCATATTAAATACTCATTATTTTTATAAATGAATATTTCCTTTTAAATCAATAATGAAAAGGGAAAATCATAACAAAATCCTTTTACAAAATAATTTAATTTTGAAAATCTGTGCCTTACAGTTTTAATGAATAATTTGAATAATTTGTTAAAAATTATACTGTTTTTGGTGGAAGATAGGTTTTTTGTGTAAATCCCGAACAAACGTCGAGAACCGACGTAATTTTTGTTGGAATTAAAGAAGAATTGTTTTTAAAATTAAAGTTTAGTTGTGTTAAAAGTTGTTGCGAGTTTGTTTCGATTTTTTGAGAAGAAGACTTATGAGTAGCTTTATTGGTGGCGTTATCTTCTTTGTTTATGGTTTCTAATTCGGTATGTAAATGGTAATGGCCATTCTCGTAATGCACAGTAGCCATATGTTGCATTTTAAAAAAAGTATGAGATATAACATCTTCAATAACAACAGTTAATGGTTTTAACTGAACTGCTACATAAAAAAAAAGAAGTATGTAAATAATTGGTTTTTTCACTTTACGTGATATATACGATAAGTGAATGACTTTGGATGTTTTTTTATGCAAAAAAAACTCTTTCAATTGTCCAGTACAAAGCTATGATGGCAATAATAGCAGATAAAGGATTAACCACCCATTTACGATACCAGAGTTTTTGGTTAAACCACTTGGCAAATAAAAACCATGCTAATAAAATTACAGTTAATTGCCCAATTTCTACTCCCACATTAAAGCTAATTAAGGCTGTGAAAAATTCCTTTTTAGGAAGACCCAATTCGGTTATCGCACCTGCAAAACCCAAGCCATGTATTAAGCCAAAAGCAAACACAATTAATATACGTGAAGGTTTTAGTTTATCAGTAATTATGTTTTCAACCGCTACAAAAAAAATAGAAAGTGCAATTATTGGTTCTACTATATGTGGCGGTGATTGTATTTTACTATACATGGCCAAGCCCAATGTAATAGAATGAGCCACCGTAAATGCAGTTGCCTGCCAAACAATGGTTTTTAATTTAGGGCTTAATAAAAATAAACTAATTATGAAGAGTATGTGATCAAGACCCAATGGAATGATGTGTGTAAAGCCTGCCTGCAAAAATTGCGAAAAAACATCACCACGAGATAGTTTGTTTAACATTTCATCGTTTGGGTGGGCTGAAATTAATGTAGGAAGGATTAACAACAACAGCAAAATTATGGAACACTTATATCGCTGATCTATATGATTGAAAATGATTTTTTTATCATACATTATCTTAATTACCTGCGTCATTTGCGTTTTATTTAAGGTACTGAATTGCCTCATTTTTTAAATCTACATCTAAAAACGGATTGGTTTCTAATGCTTGTTTTATAAGGGTTTTGCCTTTTTCAACCTCATTAGCTTTAACTTTTATTAAACCCGCGCGACATAATAAAATTGGATTTTTACAATTTGTTTTTAAGGCTTTATTTATTAAAGTATTTGCGGTTTTAAAATCGTTTAATTTATAATTTACCCAAGCTAAGTTTTCACAAACATCTATATTATCTGGTCGTCGCTCATATTCTGTTTGCGCGTGTTTTAAGGCATTTTCTAAATCGTTTGTTTTAATATAAGCGTATGCTAATTCTTTATCGGCATAATGTCCGTGCCCTGTATCGCTCTCGTCTCCAGCATTTGGCCCTAACAATTCAATTACTTTTTTTGCGTTTTTATCTGCTTTTTGTTTTTCGTTATTTAAACGGTACAAATCGGTTAATTCGTCTGAAAACGAAAATTCAACAATCATGCTTTTCGCTTTTTCGTAATACAATATGGCTTCTTTAAAATTACCTTTTGCTTTTGCAATACGCCCTAATCCCGCTATTGCAAAAGCATAGTTGGGGCGATTACGCAATGCAATATTATATTCATACTCTGCACTATCTAATTTTGCTATATTTTCGTATAAATGCGCTAATACGCATCTAGTCCATTCGCTTTGTTCTAAACCGGGGTAACCCGCTTCTACGGCAAGTTTCATTGCTGAAATGGCACCAGGTAAATCACCATAAATTTCTCTTAAATAAGAAATACGAGCATACGAACGAATGTCGGGACGAGTAGCATTCATTTTATCAGCCATTTTTACAGCCTCATCGTATTTGCCTAATTCTAAATTAGCATCGCATAAAATGCCATATATAAATGCACTATTTGGGTTTATTGGCAACGCAACTTTGGCAAGTTCTAAACCCTCGGCAAAATGGTGTTGTGATAATAGAACAGTAGCTTTACAACACAATGCTTCAAAATTTTCGGGTTCGTTTTTAATTACTTCATCTAATAATTCTATGGCAGCTTTATCATAATAACCATGGTCGCCGGTTGTTCGACCTTCTTGTATGTAGGCTTGTGATAAACTCAGCATAGATTTATAATCTTCAGGGTTTTGTTCAATAGCTGCCAATAAGCCTTCTATGGCTTTTTTTGCATTTAACCATTCTCCGGCTAAAGCAACTGTACCTTTCCTATCTTTGTAAGTAGTGATTTTTTGCTTAGGTTTTTTTGAAAAAAGAAAAATAGAGATTAGTATACCTAATGTTGCAACAATTAAAACAATGTATAAATTTTTACGCATAAACACAAATTAGTTTAAAAAAAAGAATCGGGTAAATTTACCCGATTCTTAATTAATTAAAAATACAAAAATTATTATTTAACAACCGATATTTTAATAGATTGAACAGTTTTATAACCCGAGCTTAAGGTAGCGATATAAATACCACCTGCTAAATTTTCGGCATTGTAATTTACCTGATAATCACCGGCAGCTTTAACACCTTCGTTTATAACTCCTACTTTTTTACCGGCTAAATCGTAAATTGAAATAGCTACCGGAGCATTTTCCGATAAATGGTATTTAAAAGTTGTAGCACCTTTAAAAGGATTAGGATAATTTTGTACCATTACCAAACGTGGAACACTTACACCAAAACCATATTCGCTAATTCCTGTTGGAACAGTATTATTTACAAATATCGGACCACCACATCTACCAAATCCACTCCAAGGAGTTTGACAATATGGAAAGTTAGCTTTAAATGTAGTATCATTATTTTGGATACCGGTGCTGTAACCTAAAGTAGATAATAATTGAGGTGTAACTACCGCTGTGAAAGTACCAACGCAATCATCATACCATAAACCAATAGCGGCTAAAACAACACCACCTACGGCTTGTAACTCAATACGAGTTACATCATCCTCTAAACGACGGCCGTTAGGAAAGCCATCCATATTAGGAATCCATTGCATTGCAATTGTACTATAAGTTGGATTGGTTAAACCTAACACAGCAGCTTGAATTAAACCCAGTGAACTAAAATTAGGATCATTACGTTGAGTAACAGGCACGGCCATATTTAAACGTAACATATCTCCACCTACGGTAGTTCCGCTTAATGGTAAAAAGTTATTTATAAACGGTTTACCAGAAGCTAACGGATTGCCAGCTGGTTTACCTGTAGCTAATTGGTAAGGACGTAAATTAGGAACACCGGTATGGAAAATTGGTAATAAATCTACCGAACGTGGTTTGTTGGCACGTAATAAATAAGTACCAAATAAGGCAGCATCTAAAGCTGTACCAGCTACTGCCCCACTTCCGGCTAAAGGATTTAAACCTTGATTACCATTGGCAAAATTATAAGTTCCTAATGATGCTGTTTGAGTACGTAAAGAAGTTGATAATGCGGGAACCGCTGAAGCAAATGGATTATTACCCATATATAAAGCTAATTCCGGATTACAGAAATAATTTTCTTGCCATACAACTTCAGTATAAGGAGTTTTAGAATTCCAAACATCTTTGCTTCCAATAGGAATAATGGCCTCATTTGTTAAAGGCATACCAATACGCGATACCTGAACGTATGAACCTGAATAAGATTCGGTACCGTTAGTATTTAGAGTACGTATTTGTTGGCGACTAGCAGAAGCCCAAACACCTATAATAAAACGACCATCTAAAATATTAGTTGCTGAATTAACCGCTAAACCACTTTTTTGTAAAGTAGAAATAGGAATTTGCAAAGCAATTGAATGCACATTTTTACAAGCAACACCATCTTCAGGCTTATTAATACCTGCACCACCGGCACGGGTTTGACCTAGGTCAAAAATACCACCTAAATCAACAAAAAATGGATCGTCAACTGGTCCGCAGAAAATTTTCTCGCCACCACCACCGGTAGCAGTTGCAATAGCAGCGGCCATTAAAGCGGTATATGTTGCTCCAGCTAAACCTGCAGCACCGCCAATTGAGCGAGGGCCGATGTTGGCAGGTGGAACTGTACCTGTAGTTACTATTGGTAAAAACGCACCACCATTTGTACTTTTTTCAACCAAGTAGGTAGTTTTTAAGTTTTCTTTATTTAAACGAATGTTAAAGAAAGTGGTTGTATCTTGATTTACCTTACTAAAAGTAAAACGATAAGTAATATCGTCGCCAATAGTGGGGGTTAAAGTACTTCCGTTTTCAATATGAATTTCGTAACGGATGTTTGTGCCAAAAGAAGCATAATTAGGCCCACCTTGCGGTAATTCAAAAGGTATATAATTAGCAATAATAGTTACTTTAGATGTATCATCCGGACTACGGAATGCATATAAATCCGTGTTATCCGCTAATGGATCGTTCGCGATCAATGGCGCTTCCCTGTGGCTTGAAGCCTGTAGGGGCGATTTTTGAGAGTCTAACGTATAAAGCGTAATTGCCGTAGCAACCACACAGGTTATACCTAAAACTTTTGTTATTAATTTCTTTTTCATTTTTTATGATTTTAATGTTTTTAAAATATTATTATTGACCACTATGATTAGCATAACCACTCCAAGGAATTTGGCAGTATGGGAAATTACTTTTAAATAATGTATCGTTAGTTTGAATACCGGTGCTGTAGCCTAAAGTAGTTAATAGCTGGGGTGTAACTGGATTTGAGCCACCAACTGTATAATCATCATACCATAAACCAATAGCAGCTAAAACAATACCACCCACAGCTTGTAATTCAATACGAGTTACATCATCTTCTAAACGACGACCGTTAGGGAAGCCATCCATATTAGGAATAAATTGTAAAGTTGTAGTACTATAAGTTGGATTGGTTAAACCTAACACAGCAGCTTGAATTAAACCTAGCGAACTAAAATTAGGATCATTACGTTGCGTAACAGGCACGGCCATGTTTAAACGAATCATATCGCCACCTACTGTAGTACCACTTAGGGGTAAAAAGTTGTTAATAAATGGTTTACCGGCTGCTAAAGGATTACCGCCTTTACCTGTGGCTAATTGGTAAGGTATTAAATTAGGAACTCCTGTATGGAAAATTGGTAATAAATCTACCGAACGAGGTTTTGCAGGACGTAATAAATAACCACCAAAAGCAGAAGAGTGCAATGCTGTACCAACTAAAGCTGAGTTTGAAATAACAGATAAACCGCCTGCGCCGTTAGAAAAATTATAAGCTTGTAACGAAGCAGTTTGAGTACGTAACGCTGTTGATAATGCAGGAACTGCAGCACCAAAAGCGTTATTAGTTAAGTATAGAGCTAATTCCGGATTACAGAAATAATTTTCTTGCCAAACAATTTCAGTATAAGGAGTTTTAGAATTCCAAACATCTTTGCTACCAATTGGAATAATAGCTTCGTTAGTTAATGGCATACCAATACGAGATACTTGTACATATGTTCCAATATCGCTAGGATTAGCACCTGCCGTACTTAATGTACGAGTAGTTGGACGACTTGCAGAAGCCCAAACACCAATTATAAATTTGCTATCTAAAATATTTAAACTATTTCCTGAACCTACTGTTAAACCATTTTTTTGTAAAGTACTAATAGGAATTTGTAATGCAATTGAATGTACATTTTTATGACCAACTCCATCTCTTGGCGCACTATTAGGGCCTGTGCTTCCTGCACGGGTTTGTCCTAAATCAAAAATGCCACCTAAATCCACAAAAAATGGATCGTCAACCGGGCCGCAGAAAACTTTTTCTCCACCTGTTCCTGTAGCATTAGCAATAGCAGCTGAAACTAAGGTTGCATAATTAGTAGTTAATGTTAAACCTGCTGCACCACCTATAGAGCGTGGCCCGATATTTGGAGGAGGCACAACACCGCCCGTTACAATAGGCACAAATGCACCACCATTTACGCTTTTTTCAGCTAAATAGGTAGTTTTTAAGTTTTCTTTGTTTAAACGAATATTAAAAAAAGTAGTAGTATCTTGATTTACTTTACTAAACGTAAAACGATAAGTAATATCGTCGCCAATAGTTGGAGTAACAGTGCTTCCATTTTCAATGTGTATTTCATAACGAACGTTTTCCCCAAAAGATGCATAATTTGGCCCACCTTGCGGTAATTGTAAAGGCACATAATTGGCAATAATGGTTACTTTGTTAGTATCATCAGGACTACGAAATACGTATAAATCCGTGTTATCCGCCAATGGATCGTTTGCGATCAATGGCGCTTCCCTATGGCTTGAAGCCTGAAGGGGCGATTTTTGAGCATCCCAACTATAAAATGCTATAGCTGTAGCAGCTACACACGTTATACCAAGAATTGTTTTAGTAGATTTTTTCATTTTTTAACAAGATTAAATTATTCATAATCATTTACGTAAAAGAATACCTGTTTAGATTTTTTAGATAGTGAAATTAAAGTATTGATTATAAGCTACATAATTAAAAAAATAATATTTTCCGCAATTTTAAATTGGCAGAAAATTCCCCATTAAATAGAATTTTAAAAAATTAGCCATGTTTTACCAATTATATGGCTTTCGGGTATAAATCCCCATGCGCGCGAATCAATAGAATTATGTCGATTATCGCCCATTACAAAATAATAATTTTGTTTAAAGGTGTAATATAAATTTTGTTTCCCATTTATAAATGTTAAAGTATCTTTTGTTACAAGTTCAGTTTCTTCAAATCGTTCAATAATATGCTGGTATAAAATTTTGTTTTGCGCATTTAATAAAATACTATCGCCTTTTTTTGGAATGTATAAAGGGCCAAAAAAATCCATATTCCATAAAAAGGTAGGATGATATGGAAAAGTTGAGGGATGATAATATTCTTTTGCGAAATTATTTAGCGTAACAGATTTAATAAAATTTAATTTAGATAATGAATCTGCTTGCGCTTTATTCATAAAAAAATTATAAGAAATGTAGTTATTTGTATAAGCATCTTGTAAAATATTTAATTTTTTTAAAGTAGCTGTATCAATGCTTTTTGAGCTAATTACATCGTAATTATTATAAATTGTAACGTTTTGTTGTGGGATAGAATTTACATACACATTACCTCTACTAATTTTTAAAGTATCGCCGGCAATTGCAACACAACGTTTAATATATTCGTCGCGCATATCTAATGGCTTATCTTCAGTTAACGAAAAATTAAAAGCAATAATATCGTTTCGTTTAATATTGCCAATACCCCAAAAACGAAAATAGGGTAGTTGAATATTTTCTATATATTTTTTTTTACCGCCTATTTTAAATGACAATGGTGTTATGGGTAGGCGAGGACCGTAACTTATTTTATTTATAACTACAAAATTACCTTCAAACAAAGTACCGTTCATAGACGAGGATGGAATGCGAAATGTTTGAAATAAAAATGTTTTAAAAAACAGCCAAATTAATATTGACCAGAATAAAATTTTTATTATTTTTTTTACGGAGAACAAATAGATTATTTTTTTATTCGATAAAAGTATAAAAAATTACTTTGGTCGTTATTTTAAAGCTATTTATCTAATAACTTTTACAAAGATTAAAAAAACATGTGTATTTTAAAATCTAAGTAATTAATAACATCGTATGTTATTTAAAAGTTATATTTTTGCGAAATACTTAAATGAACAACATTACAAAATATATAGAGTCTGGAATTTTAGAATTATATGTTTTGGGTTTAACAAACCCGCAGGAAACTGATGAGGTTAACGAGTTGATGAAAATTTATCCTGAAGTTTGTAATGAGGTTGATTTAATTGCGGATGCTTTAAAAATTTATAGTATTACTAATAGCCCTTTGCCAAATGCATCACTAAAAGCAATGGTTTTGGCGACTATTGATTTTACAGAACGGTTAAAAAACGGTGAACAACAAAGTTTCCCAAAAATATTAAACGAGCAATCAAAAATTGAAGATTACAACGAGTGGTTAAACAGAAAAGACATTTTTTTACCAAACGACGCGGATGAAATATATGCAAAAATTATTGGGTTTACTCCGCAGGTAACTACGGCAATAATTTGGCTAGGCGATTCAACCCCGGCAGAAATACATACTAAAGAATTTGAAAAATTTTTAATATTAGAAGGTACTTGTGATATTACTATTAATGATAAAGTTTACTCGCTAATTCCAGGCAATTATCTTTCTATACCATTGCATGTTTCTCATCATGTAAAAGTTACTTCTATTAAACCTTGTAAAGCAATCTTGCAAAGGGTAGCGGCTTAATTTATCTTTCAATTAATTTTCTTAAAATAGTAATAGCTGACCGACATTTGGTTTTTACAGTGCCCAATGGAATTTGTAATTTCTCGGCAATTTCGGGGTGTGTGTAGCCTTCAAAAAATGCTAAGTCAATAATTTCTTTTTGATCGGGTTTTAACTCATCTACCAATTTTTTAATGCCAATGTAATCGTTACTTTGATTAAGATTACTCGGTTTTTCATAAATATTTTTTACTAAATCTATTGAGAAATTTTTTTTATCTACTTTCCCTTGTTTGGAGCGCATATAATCAATTGAGGAATTTCGTGCTATGTTTAGCATCCAAGTAAACAAACGCGATTTTTTTGAATCGTAAGTATGGGAATTATTCCAGATTTTTATGAATACTTCTTGTAAAATATCTTCGGCTAACTCATCGTTTTGCACTATGCGAAAAATAATACCAAATAGTGCATTTGAGTAACTATCATACAAAACGCCAAAACTCTTTTTATCTTTTGATAAAAGATGAGTTACAAATTCTGTTTCTTTATCTAAATTTTTTACCTGCAAACGAGAGTTTTTTACTTATAATGTAATAGACGAACTATTAGTAATATCCTTACAAATAAATTATACGTGAATGTACAAAAAATATTTTAGAACAAATATTAATAAAATTACGACTCTTTTTTAACGCCAAATACCGAGTTTAAAATTCCGGTACATAAAGATAATATTAAACTAAATAATAGTGCCCACCAAAAATTTTGGACATAAAAACCTGTAACTAATTTTTCGGCAAATAAAATAATAATGGCATTAATTGCCAACAAAAAAAAGCCTAACGTAAAAACAGTAATTGGAATAGTTAAAATAGTTAAGATAGGTTTTACTATGCTATTTAAAAATGCCAAAACAATTGCTACTAAAAGTGTGGTAATGTAATCATCTACCTTAATGTGTGGCGATAATAAATTAGCTACCAAAAATACAGCAATTGCCGATATAATTATTTTAAGAATGAATTTGATGTGATAAAATTACATTTTTTAGATAAACAAACCTGTAAGTATTTTTAAAAAATTTTATAAATAAAACGTTGTAGTTTTTTTAATATTTAATTTTTACGATTTACTTAAAACCGCAACATCATTAATGTATTTAATTGAATCTTTTAAAGTTCCGTCTTCCTTATAAAATTTCCAGAAGCCCACTTTTTTATTAAATTTATAAAAACCCTCTTCTAATTTAGTACGAACAGTTTTATGGTTTTCTGTTTTGGTAACCGCAATGCTAAAGTTAATCCAATGCCCGTGCTTAACTTTATTTTTGCTATAAATTTGATTTATTTTTTCGCTAGTATCTAACGGATTTAAATCGTAAGTGCCTAAACAACCAATGTTTAGTGTATCGATGCCTATTGGTTCATTTAGTTTTGATACTAATTCTGTTTTTTGATTACAGGATTGAATTAAAAGCAAAGTTACTACTCCAATTAAAAGTTGAATAACTAATTTCATCTGTTTTTTTTAGTTTAAATAAAAATTACGTTTTCTGTTTCTTTTTTTTAGCCGCCGGAAACAAAATATTATTTAATATTAATCTATAACCTGGCGAGTTTGGGTGCAAAGCTAAATCGGTGGGCGGTTCTTCAACCCTGTGTTGATAGTCTTCAGGGTCGTGTCCTGCAAAAAACGTCCACGTGCCCTTGCCATGATCGCCATGTATGTAGCGTGCTTCGCCAAAAGCTTTTGCTTCGCCCATTATAAGCACGTTTTTTTTAATGTATTTTTTATCAAAGGCTGTTGTTTGTCCCCAAAAACTTTGTATGGTTTGCGTGTGGTTTTGGCATAGCATTGTGGGTACTGGATCCCATTTGGCGCTAAACTCAAACAATGTAAAAAGGTCGGTTTTTTCGGTCATACCAAAATTATGGCGACTTAAATAAGTATCAATAGTAGAATACTCATACTCATAAGGATTCATACTTAATTTATAGTTTTCAAATGCAAAACCTTTACTGTAATCTATTTTACTGTTGGCATTTTTATCCATTGGGTCGTGGTCAAACACACTTTCACAAATATCAATTCCTTCTGAGGCAAGTGCAATATCGTAACTATCACTGGCGCTGCACATGGCAAATAAAAACCCACCGCCAAATACAAAATCTTTAATTTTTTTTACGGTATTTAATTTCATTAACGATGTTTTGCCAAAACCTAATTTTTTTGCCATGGCTTCGTTATCTTTTACTTCGTTTTGATACCATGCTGCATTTTGAAACTGCCCATAAAACTTACCATATTGCCCTGTAAAATCTTCGTGGTGCAGGTGCAACCAATCGTAATCTTTTAGTTTATCTAAAAAAACTTCTTCATCGTAAACAACATCGTAAGGTATTTCGGCATACTTTAAAACTAGTGTTACGGCATCATCCCAAGGTTGTTTGCCTTTAGGTGAATACACGGCAATGCGTGGCGCTTTTTCTAATTTTACAGCATCTTGGTTTTGCTCGGGATTAGCAATCTCTGCTAAAATACTATTGCCTTGGGCATCGCCAATGGTTTCGAAACTAATGCCTCGTATGGTACATTCATTACTAACGGGTTTGGCATTTGGAATCATAAAACTTCCGCCACGATAATTTAGTAACCAATGAATTTCTAACTCTCCCTTTAACGCCCAATAGGCCAATCCGTAAGCTTTTAAATGGTTTTTTTGTTGCTCATCCATTGGTATTAAAATGTACGATGCAAATGAGTTTGCAAAAAAGAAAAATGTAAAAAGCACTATAAGATTTTTTTTCATCGGTTAGATTTAAAATTAATCATTATCATAAGTATTTAAAAACGAAAAAAGGTTAAATTTTAATGATTTTATTTTTTAATTTTCTATTATTCACTCATCACAACAGCACTTTTACTAATTAATGTGTGTTTTTTACACATTTTAGCATTTTGCACCCCACCATTTGTAATTAGATATCGTATAGATATAAAAAGAGCAATACTATGAATATACAACATATAACCATACCAATGTTTCCATTAAACATGGTGTTATTTCCAGGCGAAACTAATAAACTTCATATTTTTGAAGAACGTTACAAACAATTAATAAATGAATGTTTAGAAAACGACGCGTCATTTGGCATACCATTTATGGACAAAGGACGTGTAAAAAAATACGGTAGTGAAGTAAAAATTAAACGTGTTTTAAAAACTTATGACAATGGCGATTTAGATATTTTAATTGAAGGCGTGGCTATTTTTGAATTATTGGAATATTCATCAATACTTACACCAAAATTGTACGGCGCAGGTATTATTGAATTTAGCAAAAACAACCAACGCATCACATTAAATAATTTGCAAGATGCCGTTGTAAATTATTTTACTACCATTCAAAATAAATTTATTGATTACGAAACTGCTAGCCAACTTACAGTATTTAATGTTGCGGCATCGTTACAATTAACGCATACAGAAAAATATAAACTAATTTCGAGTCAAAGTCCTCAATTAAACTTGTTAAACCAGTTAAAATTTATTACACATATTATAAACGCTGAGCAACAGTTAAAAGATGGATTTATAAATAATTAATCGTAATTTTTTTTTGCCACAGTTTTTGCAGATAACCTAGATAATTTTTTTTTAAATACTGGTTTACAATTAAATCAAAATTTCTTATATTTAATTTAAGAAATCAAAAATCAATATGCTACTTTACACCCACAATTTATAAAAGATAATAAAGGTAAAAACTCATTAGTTGTTTTGACTGCTAAAGAGTTTGATAAACTTATGGAGGAGTTGGAAGATGCAGAAGACCAACACCTTTACGACGAAGCTAAAAAAAATGATACTGGCGAGCGAATTCCATTTGAAGAAATTGTTGAACGGATTGAATCCAAACGAAAAAAAATAAATAAATGGCGTACGCAATTAATTTTAGCAAACAAGCCGATAAAAATTTAGAAAAAATTAAAGATCCATTTTATTCAGCTATTAAAATTGCGATTAAGAATCTATCTCAAAACCCACGCCCTTATGGCTATAAAAAACTAGTTGGAATTGCTGGTTAACGCGTTAGAGTGGGCGATTACAAAATTATTTACGATATTTTTGATAAAGAGATAATTATAGATGTAATTACATTGGGGCATAGAAAAGAAATTTATGATTAGCAAATTAACAATAACTTTTTGCCACAGATTTCTCAAATTTACGCTGATAATTGTTCTTAACGAATTCGAAGCATTCATAATGTAACACAGTGTCTTTTGTGCCTTAGTGGTTAATTGTTTTTAAGCAACTCTCCCACAGCAAATCAGCACTTTTATCCCAACTAAATTTTAGTTTTTGTGCGTTTCCTTTTTCAATTAATGAATATTGTAAATTTTTATCGTTATAAATTTTCAACATTGCATAGGCAATTTCGTTTACGTTTAGTGGATTTACAAATATTGCCGCATCGCCAGCTATTTCGGGCAAACTGGTTACATTACTTGTAATAATCGGTGTTTGTGTTTGCATAGCTTCAATTAAAGGTATACCAAAACCCTCGTAATAAGGCACAAAAGTTAAAGCAATAGCGCTTGCTAATACTAAGTTTAAATTTTCGTTTGTTAATCGCCCAGTAAAAATAACATCAGCAGTTTTTGTGTTGTCACGCTGAGCGGAGTCGAAGCGTACAGTTGAAATAGAAGTCAAATTATTTTCTGAAATTATTTTATGTATTTCGGCAGTGCCCCAATATTGAGAACCAACCAATACCATTTTTAAATTGCTTTTACTTTCTTTTTTAAAATGAGCAAATGCCCTAATTAAATTTGGAATATTTTTTCGAGGAATAAGCGAACCTATATTCACAAAATAATCGAAACCCGCAGTAAATTTTTGTTTGGTTTGTTGTTTTTCAATATCAGTAGTTGGTTTAAAAAACGAATGTATGCCATTATAAACTACATCTATTTTATCCGCATTTATTTTATAATGTTTAGCGATATCGTTTTTACTAAATTCAGAAACGGTTGCAATTCGTGTAGCTTCTCTAGCATATTTCGGAAAAAAATAATTATAATATTTACCGGTAAGCCATTTTAAATCTTTGGGGTGATGGTAAAAATTAATATCGTGCAATACCACTAACTGTTTGCATTTGGCGCCTAAACACACAAACCCGTCGGGCGACAAAAACAAATCGGGTTTTAGTTTTGCTAATAAGCTTTTTACCGAAAACTGAAACCAAGCATAATATAAAAATGGGTGCCTAGCTTGTGGTGATAAAATAAGTGGAGTAACATTATCAGAAAAAATAAATTCAGGGTCAAATTGCCTGTCAAACAAAAAAACAAAATGCACATCAGGGTTTTGTTTTGTAATTCTACTAAGGGTTTGGTAAGTAAACCAACTTATGCCCTCTAATTTATCTTTTAATAAAAGGCGGGTATTTACAACAATTTGCACAGGACAAAGCTATAAAAATTTAGTAAACTAAACCTTTCTGGAAATTATAGGTATGTTCAGTTCGCTGTTTTTAATTAACTCTTTTGTTTTTGTGGGTAATTTTGCACGTTATTCTTTAATTTTTTTAAAAAGTGTGGCTAAATCGGTGCTGTAATAGTTGGTAAGTTTTTTTAGGGTACTAAGTGTAATATCAAAGTTGCCCGCTTCAATCCTGCCAATATGTATGCCAGTATCAAAGTACATATCTTCTTGCATAAGTCGTTGTGCCTTTCTAATTTTTATTAGTTCGACTATAACTCTGTTAGGCAATTCGTTATTTAACTGTTTTGGCACATACCAAAACTCAAATTAATTAAATTATTAGATTCGTGTCATTTGATGTATTATTTTTGTGAGCAACCAAAAAAATACAAAAACATAAAAAAAATAACATTATTATTAGCTTTAATACTATGTTTATCCTATAATTTAACTTCGTAGAATATATACATCGTGAGTGAGGTTTATACAAGCTCCACACCATTTTTTGATTCTATTTATGTAACTACTCCAGCTGGTATAACAACAGGACATAAAATACCATATATTAGTAATGTAGCAGCATATGATTCAGCCTTAAGTTTAATATTATATGGAATAACAATTTTAGGGTGCAGAATAAGTGATTGGGAGCAGGGGAGATCTTACTTTATTGAAGCTAAAGCTAGGAGTTGTTTTAGATGGATTTTAAAGCAACCTTGAACAACTTCCAGTATTGGGCTGGTTGAAGCAAACACTTCACAAATAAATTTTATTATATATCCAAACCCTACTTCAATTATAGTTAATGTTGAATTAAAATACCAATAGAAGTTTATGCCAGAGGAAATTTTTATAATAAATTCTTTAGGATTCGTTGTTTTAAAATCCCTAATTAATGATATGGATAAGCATATTAAATTACAACTTCCCAAACTAGCAGACGGAATATACTTTGTGAGAATCAAAAACATATACCATTATTCAATTGGAAAGCAATTGGTTATTAAGAATTAACTATTTATTAAATTAAACTTTTAAAAGGTTGTAATAATTTAGGTTGTGTTTGTTTTTAGGAGTTTTTTTTATTAGTTCATATTAGACATTATATAGGTTAGAATAATATAAAAAACATTGAATCAAATAAATTATATACAAGTCCAGTCATTAAGACGAAGGAAGCAATCTCAAACAAATTAGATACGAGATTACTTCGGCTGAAAAAGTCTCGTGATGACGAATATATCCTTATAACAGATTAACATATATAAAATCTATTGCGAAAAAATAATTTTTACATCTTGTTTTCTACACGCAATTTGATCACAATTATAACATATCGTAATAATATATTTTTTTTAAACGAAAATACAGTTTAATACTTCTGCGTGAGGGATAGAACGGAAAGCCCACAGCCTTGAGGAACGAAAGGCGAGGACTTGCAGTGATAGCCCGACCCTGCTTTTTGAGATGTTTTACGGTAGGGGCACGCCCAAATTATTATTTTTATAATTAAACCTTTACCTTATTTTTACGTCTAAATTACAGGTCATTTCAAAAAATCGCTTTTTTGTTGTTGAACTTCATTTTTAAAATGCTCATTTACCTTTGTAAACTCGCCTTTTAAAAATTTGTTCGCCTAAAAAAATCTAATTTTTAAAAATGACCTTTACCCATAATGACTAAAGTTAGCGACGAGGAAATATTACAACTGTTTAAGGACGAAAAAACGCGTAATACCGCACTTAGTAACTTAATTAGCAATTACCAGCAGCGTTTGTATTGGCATATTCGTAAAATTGTGATAAATCACGATGACTCGGACGATGTATTACAAAACACCTTTATTAAAATTTGGAAGGGTTTAGAAAATTTTAAGGGTGATAGTCAGCTTTATACTTGGATGTACCGCATTGCCACAAATGAAGCTTTAACCCTACTTCGCCAAAAACAGAAGCAAAATACCACCTCTTTACACCCTATAGAGTATAGTTTGAGTAAAAGTTTAGAAAGCGATGCCTATTTTGAGGGCGACGAAATTGAACTAAAACTACAACAAGCCATTTTAACTTTGCCCGAAAAACAGCGCTTGGTGTTTAATATGCGCTATTATGACGAAACGCCTTATGAACAAATGAGCGAAATATTGGATACATCGGTAGGAGCTTTAAAAGCCAGCTACCATATTGCCGCCAAAAAAATTGAACAATTTTTGGTTGCAGGTTAAACTTTTAGCAAAAAACTGCATCTATATACAAATGAGCGATAATTTTAAAAATAACCATAAAAACAACAAGCAATCTAAATTTGGATTGCCGGATGGTTATTTTCAAAAATCGGCGGCCACTACTTTTAATAAAATAGAATGGCAAGACGAGCATAAAGAGTTTGTTAATTTATTAAACTATAAAAATAAAAGTGGTTTTATAGTTCCTGCAAATTACTTTAATAGAAGCGAAACCAAATTAGAGTTATTGGAATTTGAAAGACTAAACTCATTAAATAAAAAAAACGTGTTTAATGTGCCTGACGGTTATTTTAAACATAATTCGATTACTCTCGGCCTAAATACCACTAAGCGAACTGGCACACTGAGCGAAGTAAAAGTATTGATATCTGAAAATGAATTATCAGAATTTCCGACATTAGCATCGCAAAAAAAACAGAATAAATTTAGTGTACCTGCTAATTATTTTGAATCGGTGGCTAAGCGGGTTGTCACACTGAACGAAGTCGAAGTGGCTTCGAGACTTGTACTGAGCGAAGTCGAAGTGAGCTCAGCCACTAGCAAAGTAATAAATTTATTTAGTGCAAAAACGTGGTACAGTGTTGCGGCTTTATTGGTAATTGCTTTGGGATTATGGATGTACAACAGTTATTACAAATTAGCACCGGTGAATGATTGCGGCACTTTGGCGTGTGTTGATAAAATAGATTTAATAAAGGCAAAATATTTAGAAATAGATAATGTAGAAAGCGAAGAGCTATATAAACTAGTAAATACAAAAAAATTAGAAGAAAATTTAGAGAAAAAATCAGGTTCGACCAACTCAACGAACAGTACTAAAAATAAACAAAATACAGATAGTAGTTTAAATTCTGTTTCGACAGATGAACTATTAGACGAATTATAAAAATGAAACGCTACTTAAAAATACTTATATTTTTAGTTTTGCTTTTGCAATCGGCTACATTTTTTTCGCAAAACGATAAAGACAAAGTAGAGGCA
This sequence comes from Bacteroidota bacterium, assembly GCA_043772435.1. Classification (GTDB taxonomy): domain Bacteria; phylum Bacteroidota; class Bacteroidia; order B-17B0; family Aurantibacillaceae; genus Aurantibacillus. The sequence goes on along the minus strand of JAYVGH010000123.1, from coordinate 79,847 downwards.
TTGCGTATTGCGTTTATTGGTAAAAAATTAGAATTAACCACCAATGAATCGGAAAAATTTTGGCCAATTTATAATGAGTATAACGATAAAGTAAAGGCTGTTCGTAAAAATGTAAGACAAAGTTTTAAAAAAGGTGTTGATAATATGTCGGATAAGGATATGGAAGAACTGTATCAATTAGAATTAAAATCAAAACAAGCAGAAGCAGATCTTTATAAAACGTATACAGAAAAAATAAAAGTAATTATTGGCACAAAAAAAACACTTAAATTGCGTGTTGCCGAAAATCAATTTAAAAAGGAAATCATAAAAACCATTCAAGAGAAAAGCGATTAATTGAAAAACAGAATCAACATACTTCAATTAAATAAAGTGCTATTGATAATTAGCACTTCTTTTTTATTTGCAAAAAATAGTAATTCGCAAACTGCATTTGATAGCTTAAAAATTAAACAGCCCAAGCATTTTTTTAATACAGTTATTGTTTTAGATTCGTATAATAAGCCAAATCAAAAAATAAAAGATACAACAGATTTTTTGGATCAACGTTTAGGAAGCTACGGAATTAAACAGTTTAACATGTCGTTTTACACCCCACTTGCTACTATTAACAAGCCGACTAGCGATAGTAATGTAACAAAAAATACACATTTTTTATTAACTGGAACTTTTATGTCGTTGAAACCGGTTTTTGATGGGATTACTCAGCACACACTCATAAAAATGGGTATTGGTGTTAGGGCTATCTTTAATTCAGGTAAAAAAGGGCTTTGGTTTGTAGATGCATCACCGTTTATAACTAAAGATGTTACTTACAAATCAAAAGGCTATTATCGCATGGCAAGTACTGTAGTATACAGTTATAACAAAAGCGAAAAATTTAATTTTAGAATTGGTATTACAAAATCATTTTTATGGGGTAATAAAAATTATTGGCCATTTATTGGTTTTAGGTTTGGGCGATTGGATAAAGTGAATTTAAGTATTCAATTCCCAAAAAATATCAGTTTTAATGTGCCGATAAATTCTAGGTTAAAATTTAGTTTGTATACCCGTCCGCAAGGTGGCATGTTTAACTTTTCAAATCGAGACTCATTAAACTATATTAGAAATGACGCTACTTTTAGTTTTACACGTTATGAAATTAACACCGGTTTTAGGTTTGATGCGCGTTTAAGTAATAACTTTAATTTTTTTGTAGCCTTGGGTTTAAGTACTAAAAACAATATTACGTTTTATTCTGAAAAGGCGAATAATAAGCGCCCTAGGTTGCCTTACCACACCTATTTTTATAAACAAGATTTTGCGCCAACTGGTTTTTTTAATTTTGGTTTGGTTTTAAAATTTGGTAAAACAAAATCATATTTTAATAATAGAAATATTTACGATGCTATTGATTTGAATAACACTATTGATGCCGGGGACGGTAGTACCAATAACGGCAACGTTCAAATACCTGTAAAGCCCGAAAAAATAAAAAAGAAAGATGCCAATTTATCTTCTATTCAGGATTTGATTGATGCAAATGATTATTAATAGTTTAAAATAATCTCCGCATTTTTGCGGAGATTATAAATGGTATTCTCCGCATAAATATTAAAAATTAGTTTCATTTAAATTATAACTTGTACTTCTTCCGCCTGCCTCATCTCGTAATAATATATTTTTACGTATTAAATCATTTATATCGCGCAAAGCAGTATCTGCCGAACATTTAGTAATTTTTGCCCACTTAGATGAGTTTAATTTCCCATCAAAACTATCAAATAATTTATTTATTATTAAGCGTTGACGTTCGTTTATTGGTGTTAGTGTATGTTTATCCCAAAATTTTGATTTAGTTAAAACACGTTTTAAGGTTTTATCGGTTTCGTTTAAAGCGCTTTGCAAACACTTTAAATACCACACCATCCAGTGGGTAACATCTAAATTACTATGTTGCATTTTTTCTAATACCTCGTAATAACCTTTGCGCTGTACACGTATTTGTGCGCTCATACTATAAAAGCGTTGCGTACTATTATCTGATACGGCTAATTGCATATCGGCTATAGCCCTTGCTATCCTGCCATTTCCGTCATCAAAAGGATGTATAGTTACAAACCAAAAATGTGCAATGGCAGATTTTAATACCGCATCTATTGTTTTATTAGTATTAAACCATTTTAAAAACAAAGTCATATCTTTTTCTAAACGGTTGGCATTAGGAGCTTCAAAATGTACCCGTTCTTTACCCATAGCACCGGATACCACTTGCATTGGTCCTTTTTTGTTATCGCGCCATTTACCTACTTGTATTTTACGCATACCGCTTCTACCTGTTGGAAAAAGTGATGCATGCCAATTATATAAACGTTTTTTTGTTAACGGTTTTTTATAGTTTTGAGTGGCATCTAACATCATTTCTACAACGCCATCTACATTTCTATCAGTTGGAATTAATCCCCCCACATCCATTCCTAAATGCTTTGCTATTGAGGAACGCACTTGCTCAGGATTCAATACTTCACCTTCAATTTCAGATGATTTAAGTACGTCTAAGGTAAGCGTTCCAAGTGTTGTCTCATCTCTAAGTACAAAACCTAAAAAATCCATATAACCTTTTAAACGCCCTTGTTGGTTTCTTACGTTTAAAAGCAAGGGCAACACAAGGCTGTTATCCCACGTAAATTTTGGCCATCGAGTATGTTGATAGATGTATTTAAGCATTTATTCTCCGCAAATATGCGGTAAATATACCAACTATTCTCCGCATATACAAATTTATTCTCCGCATTTTTGCGGAGATTAGAAAAGTTATCCTCCGCAAATTAATTTAAATTTTAACCCACTTTTGAAAGCAGTAATCGAATTTGTTTTTATCGTCGGCAATAAAACATTCTTCCCAAACCAGTTTAAAATTGATAGATTCTAAATCTTTAAAATAAGTATCGGCTTCAAAGCTTGATTTAACAAGGGTCCGATACACTTCATTTGTAATACTTAAACTTTGAGTATATATTTCAGCCCCACCAATAATAAATATTTTTTCCTCCTCTGATAAATTTACAATAGCTTCTTCTATTGAATTATATATTAGGGCACCTTCAACTTTATAATTTGTATTTCTGGAAATAATAATGTTTTTTCTACCCGGCAGTAATCTTCCAATGCTTTCATACGTTTTTCGACCCATTAAAATTGGACAACCCATAGTAGTAGTTTTAAAAAATTTTAAATCAGCTGGCAAATGCCATAGTAACTGGTTGTTTTTTCCAATGGCGTTATTTAAATCGGTGGCAACTATTGCGGCAATAATCATTTATAAAATAGTTTTCATCAAATTTAGTAATTAAATAAATTAAAATTAATTTTGATTAATGTTAGGTAAATTATTAATAGCACATCCTTTGTTAAATGATGGTTTTTTTAATCGCTCGGTAATTTACATTACCAACCATGGCATAGATGAAAGTGTTGGCTTAATTTTAAATTTTAAAACTAATTACAAACTGCGCGATTTTAGACCAGAATTAGATAATGGCAACTTTCCAATATACGAGGGGGGGCCAGTATCTAAGAACCAATTATTTTTTTTACATACTTTAGGTAAAGAGTTGACAAATAGTTTGCCTATTAAAAACAATATTTATTTTGGTGGCGATTATAATGAGTTGTTGTATTTAATTAATCATGGAAAGGTAACCCAGCAACAAGTACGTTTTTTTGTTGGATATTGCGGTTGGGGCGCTGTGCAAATAGAAGATGAGGTGGAGCGAAAAAGCTGGTTAGTGAATTCGCCCTTGAAAATAAATTTTAACGATGACGAAACAGAATTGTGGAGCGAAAAATTAACTGAGGTAAAAAGTAGTTTAAAAATTTTTGGTGAGGTGGGACATGATGTACATTCTAATTAAAAGGTAATACAGAGATATTATTGAAATTGAGGACACTAAGATTGTTAGCTTACATTACTTATCAGCAAAATAAAGAAAACTGTGGCAATTTTTTATAATAGTTTTATTTTTTCAACAATTAGTTTTATTTCTTCCAATGTATTGTATTTACTAAACGAAAATCGGAATGAATTTTTTATTTCACCATCGCTTAATCCCATAGCGTGTAAAACGTGCGATGGCTCTGTATTGGCACTACTACAAGCAGAACCACTTGCAAAAGCAAATTGATTAAATAAATTTGAGATTTTTAACTCTTTTGGAAAAGTAATGTTGCTTGTAGTATACAAGCGGTAACGCGTGCTACCATTAATAGTTAAGCCTTCAAAATCTAACAACTGATGTTCGAAATAATTTTTTAGTTTAGAAATATGAGTTGAATTTTCCCAATAATTTAAACCACTTAATTCTGCTGCTTTACCAAAACCTACAATTAACGGAACATTCAGAGTGCCTGATCGTTTATTATTTTGATGCCCGCCACCATGAATTTGTTCTATAATATTTACACGAGGATTTTTACGTTTTACATACAAAGCACCAATGCCTTTTGGCCCGTGAAATTTATGCGCGCTAAACGCCATACAATGAATTCCTAATTCATTTACATCGCAACGTTCTTTTCCAACAAATTGTGTAGCGTCGCTAAAAAAAATAATATTATGAGTATTACAAACTTCTGCAATTTTTTCAATGGGTTGAATAACGCCTGTTTCATTATTTGCCGCCATAATGCTTACCAAAATTGTAGTGGGTTTAATGGCATATTTTAATTCATCCATATCAATTAAGCCTTCTTTGTCAATGTTTAAATAAGTAATGTCGGCACCCTTTTTTTGTAAATACAAACAGGTATCTAATACAGCTCTATGTTCTGTTTTACATGTTATAATATGATTTCCTTTGGTTGTATATGCTTCATAAATTCCTTTAATAGCAAGGTTTACAGCTTCAGTAGCGCCTGATGTGAAAATAAGTTCTTCGGGTTCACAATTAATTAATTTTGCAATTTTTTGCTGAGCTACTTCAACTCCAGCATTCGCAACCCAACCAAATTGGTGCAGTTTACTTGAAGCGTTTCCATAATTTGTTGTAAAATACGGAAGCATGGCATTAACCACTTCGTCATAAACTTTTGTGGTAGCATTGTTGTCAAAATAAATTATTGGGTTAATCATTGGTAATACTTTAAATTTGCGCTATAATTTGTTTAAAGGTATAAATAAACATTATTTACTGCTTCATTTAATTGTATTTATTTGGGGGTTTTCGCCGGTATTGGGACGTTTTATAACTGCCGATGCCTGGCAACTGGTATGGTTTAGGGTATTGATTAGCGCAATAGTTACTTTTTTTTATTTATTAATAAGTAAACAATCCCTAGTAATTACAAAAAAACAGTTTTTACAATTAAGCGGTGTTGGTTTAATAATAATGGTGCATTGGCTAGCTTTTTATGGTGCTATAAAGGTAAGTAACATAAGCATTACTTTAGTTGCTTTTAGTACAGGTACTTTATTTAGTTCGATTGTAGAACCAATTTTATATAAACGTACTATTCGCATGTATGAAGTAATAATTGGTTTAATAATTATTGGCGCTATTGGGTTAATTTTTAGTATTGAAACTCGTTTTTGGTTAGGTATCGTTTTAGGAATGTTTGCGGCATTAACATCGTCTATTTTTGGTGTAATAAATGGATTATTGGTTAAGACTATAAAGCCCGCCATTATTAGCTTTTATGAATTATTTGCGGCATTTATAGGGCTAACACTAGTTTTGGCTGTAATGCAAAATTTTACCATAACATTTTTTACCTTAGATAATAATTCAATTATTGGTTTATTAATTTTAAGTTTAGTATGTACGGTGTTTCCATTTATTGCATCAGTTAATTTATCAAAATACATTAGCCCTTACACCATTGTTTTAACTGTAAATTTGGAAACTGTTTACGGAATTATTTGGGCAATACTTTTTTACAAGGAAAATAATGAAGTAAAACCTACGTTCTATATAGGTGTGTGTATTATTTTATTTGCGATATTTTTAAATACGTATTTAAAAAAATGGAGTGATAAAAGAATTAATGCTTCGACAAGCGGAGCAACCAAATAGAAATTGAAAATAATAAATAAAATATTAATTATACGATTTAGTTCTATTGGCGATATTGTACTGACAACGCCTATTATTCGATGCGCCAAACAACAATTAAGTGGCACCGAAATACATTTTGTTACAAAAGAAATTTTTAAAGAAACGTTAATATATAATCCTTACATTGATAAATTAATAACGTTTAAAAATGATATAACTGAAGTTTATGAGTTACTTAAAGCAGAAAATTATGATGTTATAATTGATTTACATAAAAATTTAAGAAGTCTGAGATTAAAACAGTTTTTAAAAACAAAAAGTTATTCGTTTAACAAACTAAATATTGAAAAGTTTTTAGCTGTAAACTTTAAATTAAAAAACAAATTACCGAATAAACATATTGTAGATAGGTACTTTGAAACCATTAACAATATTGGTGTGAAACCAGATGTAAAAGGTTTGGATTATTTTTTAAATGATACGGAAAAAGTAAATTGTAACGATTTATATTTTAAAACGCAACCAACAAAATTTATTGCATTAGTTGTTGGAGGAAGTTATTATACAAAACAAATTCCCATAAATAAATTAACTGAAATTTGTAGTAATGCAACATTACCAATTATTTTATTGGGCGGAAAAAGCGATGAGGTAATTGCGAATGAATTACAAAAAAAATTTCCAAACATAATTAGTGCATGCGGAATTTATTCTTTAAACCAAAGCGCATCCATTATTAGCCAGGCAGAATGGGTAATAACTTCAGATACAGGCCTTATGCATATTGCAGCCGCATTTAATAAAAAGATAATTTCTGTTTGGGGAAATACTATTCCCGAATTTGGTATGGGACCATATTTGCCAGCTACTGAAAATAAAATTTTAGAAATAGAAAACTTAAGTTGTCGGCCTTGCTCAAAATTAGGTTACAAAAAATGCCCCAAAGGGCACTTTAAATGCATGAATGACATTGATTTTGGTTTTATTTCTGAAATAAAATAGTTTCAATTATCCAAACGTTCTATGCTCAACTTTATTTAATTCTTCTTTATTTAAAGATTTAAAGTATTCGTATGTAATTTTTAAACCTTCGGCGCGGTTTATTTTTGGCTCCCATTTCAAAATTTCTTTTGCTTTTGTAATATCGGGTTTACGTTGTTTGGGATCGTCTTTAGGCAAAGGCAACGAAATTAATTTTTGGTTGGCACCGGTTAATTTTAAAATTTCCTCTGCAAAATCTTTAATGCTTATTTCATCCGGATTGCCAACGTTTACAGGTAAATGATATTCACTTATTAATAAGCGGTAAATACCTTCTATCAAATCATCCACATAACAAAAACTACGTGTTTGACTTCCGTCACCAAACATTGTTAAATCTTCGCCACGTAATGCTTGCCCAATAAATGCCGGCAACACACGTCCATCATTCAAACGCATACGAGGCCCATAAGTATTAAAAATGCGTATTATTCGGGTTTCTAAACCATGATAATCGTGATAAGCCATAGTAATAGCTTCCATAAAACGTTTGGCTTCATCGTAACAACCACGCGGACCAACGGGATTTACATTACCCCAATAATCTTCTGTTTGTGGGTGAACGTGTGGGTCGCCATACACCTCACTTGTGGAAGCAACAAGCACTCGCGCATTTTTTACTTTTGCTAAACCCAACACATTATGTGTTCCTAAAGACGAAACTTTTAATGTTTGAATAGGAATTTTTAAATAATCAATTGGGCTAGCAGGTGAGGCAAAATGTAAAATGTAATCTAACTGTCCAGGCACATGAATAAATTTAGAAACATCGTGATGATAAAATTCAAACTGTTTTAATTTAAAAAGATGTTCTATGTTTTTTAAATCACCTGTAATTAAGTTGTCCATTGCAACAACGTGCATTCCTTCTTTAATAAAGCGGTCGCATAAATGCGATCCTAAAAAACCTGCTGCTCCTGTTATTAAAATTCTTTTTTGAGTCATATTATTTTTTTGATTTTTTTGGAAGTTTAAACCCAATTTTGGGAATTGGTTTTTCTTTTTTAACAGGTTTTTTTATTTCCTTTTCCGGTTTTGCGTCTGCTAATAAAAACTCAATAACATCGTTTATATTATCTATTTTTTTATTGAATTTAGATTCTAATTCTTGAATACGAAGTTGTAAAATTTTAATATCAGAGTTATATTGTTTTAAAAATATAAATGCTCTAACAACAGCAATGTTAACATTTATAGCAGTTTCACTTTTTAATATACTCGATAACATTGTTATTCCATGTTCAGTAAATGCAAAAGGTAAATAGCGATTTCCACCCCAACTTGAGGTTCCAATTTGGAATATCAAGTCGTTAAACTCTACCTTATTTAATTGAAACATAAAGTCTGTTGGAAAACGTTTTAAGTTTCTTTTTACAGCTTTGTTTAAATTACTTGTAGTAACGCCATACATTTCGGCAAGATGTTTATCTAACATAACTCGTTGCCCACGAATTATAAAAATCTTTTTTTGTATTATTTGAATATCCATTTTAAATTATTTAAAAATCTTGAGGTTTCAATTTGAAACCTCAAGATTTTTTTTCAATTAATTCGTTCTAATTCCAATGCAGTAATAACTGTAATTTAATTTTTTCATGTCTAGTGGGTCAAAAATATTTCTGCCGTCAAATAATACTTTTTGCTTTAAACGTTTGTTTACTTCGTCAAAATCCGGAACTCTAAATTCAGGCCATTCTGTAACAATTAACAAGGCATCTGCATCATTTAGCGCATCGTACATATCAGTTGCATACGAAATTTTATTCCCTATCATACGCTCAGCTTCTTGCATGGCAACGGGATCATAAGCAGTTACACTAGCGCCTTCATTTAATAATTTATCAATTATAACTAAGGATGGAGCTTCGCGCATATCATCTGTTTTTGGTTTAAATGATAAACCCCACAAAGCGATTTTTTTGCCTTTTAAGTCTCCATTAAAATGTGTTTTTACCTTATTAAATAAAACTTCCTTTTGATATTCATTTACTTCTTCCACAGCGTTTAAAATACGCATGTTATATTTATTTTCTTTAGCAGTTTTTATTAATGCCTTTACATCTTTAGGAAAACAACTTCCACCATAACCCACACCGGGATAAATAAATTTGGTACCAATACGCGCATCACTTCCAATTCCTTTACGTACCATGTTTACATCCGCTCCCATAATTTCGCAAAGGTTAGCAATATCGTTCATAAAGCTGATTTTTGTAGCAAGCATGGCATTTGCAGCGTATTTTGTCATTTCAGCCGATGGAATATCCATAAAAATAATGGGATGTCCGTTCATTAAAAATGGCTTATATAATTTACGCATTAGTTCCTCGGCTTCAGGCTTATCAACACCTACAACAATTCTGTCGGGTTTCATAAAATCTTCAATAGCGGCACCCTCTTTTAAAAATTCAGGGTTTGAAGCGATGTAAAAATTTAATTTAGAATTACGTTTATCTAATTGTGTTTGTAAAGCCGCTCTCACTTTTTCGGCTGTGCCAACAGGGACCGTACTTTTTGTTACAACAACAAGGGATTGCTGCATGTGTTCGCCAATGCCGGACGCTACAGCTAATACGTACTTTAAATCTGCAGAACCATCTTCATCCGGAGGAGTACCAACAGCAATAAATATAACTTCAGCGCCTTGAATGCTATCTTTTAAAGAGGTTGAAAAATGTAAACGTTTTTTTTGAGTATTACGCGTTACCATTTCATCTAAGCCAGGTTCGTAAATTGGTAAAATTCCTTTATTTAAATTATCAATTTTTTTTTGATCTATATCAACACATGTAACATCTACACCAACTTCGCTAAAGCAAGTACCTGTTACCAATCCCACATATCCTGTTCCTATTACCGCAATCTTCATAAATTTTAATTAACTAATTCTAATAAGTTAGTGCAAATGTAATTTAATGTATCTTCGTCCATTTCAGTATGCATAGGTAATGATAAAACGGAGGCACATAATTTTTCGGTGATGGGAAAATCGGCATCGTTAAATCTATCGCTTTTGTAAGCATTTTGTTTATGTAATGGAATGGGATAATATATCATTGCTGGAATTCCTCGTTCAGTAAGCTGTTCACGCAATTTACTTCTATCCACACCAATTAATTGCAATGTGTATTGATGAAAAACATGTGTAGAATTTTTTGTTCTTACGGGTGTTTTTATTTTTGGATGATTGGTTAAAGCCTTATCATAATAATCTGCGGCTTTATTTCGTGCAGCGGCGTATTCATCTAAGTGTTTTAGTTTTGCTTTTAAAACTACAGCTTGTATTGTATCTAAACGAGAATTAACACCTAAAACATCATGCACATACTGCACACTTTGGCCATGGTGTGCAATCATTTTTAATTTTTTCGCAAGTCTCTCGTCATTTGTATAAATAGCTCCGCCATCGCCATAGCAACCTAAATTTTTACTTGGAAAAAATGACGTACAGCCAATAGTCCCAATAGTTCCAGCTTTTACTTTTTTTCCATTAGAGAATGTGTAATCAGCACCAATTGCTTGTGCAACATCTTCAATTACATATAAATTATGTTTTTTTGCAACCGCCATAATACGCTCCATATCGGCACATTGCCCGAATAAATGCACTGGCACAATGGCTTTTGTTTTAGGAGTGATAGCTTTTTCAAGAGCTTCTATATCAATATCAAATGTATCGTGATACACATCTACTAATACAGGTGTTAATCCTAATAAACCTATTACTTCGGCAGTTGCTACGTATGTAAAACTAGCTGTAATAACTTCGTCACCTGGTTTTAAATCCAACGCCATCATGGCAATTTGTAGAGCGTCTGTGCCGTTTGCGCAAGGAATAACAAATTTTACATTAAGGTATTTTTCTAAGTCTGTTTGAAATTCTTTTACGGCCGGACCGTTAATAAATGCGGTTGTATTTAACACTTCTTGTATGCCGGCATCCACTTCGCTTTTAATTTTTTCGTACTGACCTTTAAGGTCAACCATCTGAATTTTTTTTGTAGAAATCATTGTATAATGTTGTGAAGCGAAAATAAGTAATTTTTATGATTTTATATTAAAAAATGGATGCATGGCACTAATAAACCAATCAGGTAGTTTACACATTTTTTTGGTATCTTTTTCAATAAAAACGAGGGTTGTTTTGCCACTATTTAATAATTCGTTTTTTAAATTGTAACACTCATAATCAAAAACTATTCTAAAGCCGGTTGGTAATTGGTTTAATTTTGTTACAATAGTAATTTCATCGTCATAATAAGCGGGTTTTTTGTAACTAATGCTATAATCAATAACTGGCATTAAAATGCCTCGTTCTTCCATATCTTTATAACTAAAGCCCAAAGCGCGCATTGCATCTACTCTACCTACTTCGTAATATTGTGCATAAACGCCATAATAGGCATAGCCCATTTGGTCAGTTTCACCATAACGAACTCTAATTTTTGTTTCTGAACGTATCATAAAAAATTTAGTATGTAAATCTAATATTAATTATTTGTACAAATAACTTTTTGTGTTTTTAAGTTTTTTACATTTGTTTGCGTTATGAAAAAAATTTACCACAATTTTATATTTTTATTAATAGTATTTGCTTTAAGTTGCAGTAAACATTTTGCGCCACAAAAAAACGAAGCCAAACACTATTCTTTAAAAGAGTATAATGATAACGAATCTTCTAAAAAAATTTTGGCTTCTTATAAATATAAAGTAGACTCGGCTACTAATACAATAATTGCTTACACAACAAATTTTGTTACAAAAGATGGTGCAAATTGTGCTTTGGGAAATTTTTGTTGCGATGCTTTATATTATGGATCTACAAATTATTATAAAAATGATAGTATTGATTTAGTTATCTTAAATAGGGGAGGTTTAAGAATTAACCTACCAAAGGGTGATATTAAAGTTGGAACTATATTTGAATTAATGCCATTTGAAAACGAAATGGTGTTGGTGACTATTAAAGGCGAAAAACTATTAGAAGTGTTACCGGCATTGGCTGATAAGCCGCATCCGTTTTTTGGAATGAAAGTGGAAATAAATGCGAAAAAAGAAATTTTAGCAACAATAAAAAATATACAAATTGAAAAAACTAAAAATTATAATATTATTACAAGTGACTATTTAGCTTACGGAGGCGACGGTTTTGTATTTTTAAAAAATCCGGTAAATATTAAAAAATCCACTTTAAAAATTAGAGATGTATTTATTAGTTATTGTAAATTTTTAACTGAAAATAAAAAACAAATTATTCCTTACACCGATGATCGATTACAAATTTCAAAATAGACGCGAGTTTATAAAATACACTTTGGGCACAGGTATTGCTATTGCAGGTCTTTCGGCACAAGCACAAAACAATTTATTAAACGATAAGGGTTTTACTAAATTAACTATTTTATATACTAACGACCAACATAGCCGTATTGAACCATTTCCTGAAAACGATGCAAAGTATGCTAACGAAGCCGGTTTTGCAAAGCGTGCATCATTAATTGAAAAAACAAGAAGTGAAGAAAAAAATATTTTGTTATTAGATGCCGGTGACATTTTTCAAGGCACACCTTACTTTAATTATTACCATGGAGAAATAGAATATAAACTAATGAGCCTAATGGGATATGATGCTGTAACGTTTGGTAATCATGATTTTGATATGGGGTGTGAGAACTTATTAAAACAACAACCACACGCTAAATTTGATTTTATAAACTGCAATTATAATTTTAATGAAACTGTTTTAGCAAACAATAAAAAAATTACACCATATAAAATTTATAAAAAAGGGAATTTAAAAATAGGTGTATTGGGAGTGGGAATCGATTTAGAAAATTTAGTTGATAAACGCTTTGTTAAAGACTTAAAATACAATAATCCTGTTGAAGAAGCAAATAAAATTTCAAATATTTTAAAAAACGAAAAAAAATGCGATTATGTAATTTGTCTTTCACATTTAGGTTATAAGTATGCTGACCAAAAAATGTCTGACCAAATATTTGCATCGCAAACAAAAAATATTGATTTAATAATTGGTGGGCACACGCACACCTTTTTAGAAAATCCGGAAATTACAAAGAATGCGGATGGGCAAGAAGTTCAAATTACACAGGTAGGCTGGGCAGGAATATGGTTAGGTAAAATTGAAATTTTCTTTACATTAATAAACAAAAAATCGTTACAAAGCAACACCAATCATAAAATAATTTAGGGTAGAGTAAAAAAAATTAATCTACCAAATAAAAAAAAATATTTTTTTTATTTTTTTATTTGGGTTTCTAGTTGCAAAAACAAATAATCGCACTATATTTACAAACACTATTTTGTTAATACTCTTAAACATTTTATAATTTAAAAACTATTTAAAACAATGATGAAGGAAAAAACGGCGGAGCAAATTTGGAAAGATTGCTTGGAAATTGTAAAAGATAACGTTAGCGCACAAAATTTTAAAACATGGTTTGATCCCATAAAAGCAATAAAAATAAATAATAACGTTTTAACAATACAAGTTCCTTCTCAGTTTTTTTATGAATGGTTAGAAGAGCATTATATTACATTAATTAAAAAAGTAATTAAAAAAGAGTTAGGTGCCGAAGGCAAATTAGAATATAATATTATAATGGATAATGCTTCGGGTAAAACCGAAACACCAATTTCGGTTAAATTACCTAACATTAATACTAATTTAAAAAACCCACATGTTAACATGCCGGTTGATTTGAATAATAATTCCATCCGAAATCCATTTGTTATACCGGGTTTAAAAAAGGTGCAAGTAGAGTCGCAATTAAATCCTAACTATAGTTTTGATAATTATGTTGAAGGCGATTGTAATCGTTTGGCCCGCAGTGCAGGTTATGCAGTTGCTCAAAAGCCGGGTGGAAATGCCTTTAACCCTTTGTTGTTATATGGTGGTGTAGGTTTGGGAAAAACACACTTAGCACAGGCAATTGGTATTGAAGTGAAAAAAAATCATCCAAATAAAACTGTGTTATATGTTCAGTCAGAAAAATTTATCACACAATTTATAGAAGCTACTAAAAATAACAATACCAATGATTTTATACATTTTTATCAAATGATTGATGTATTAATTATTGATGATGTTCAGTATTTTGCAGGAAAAGAAAAAACACAAGATTCTTTTTTCCATATTTTTAACCATTTACATCAGTTAGGCAAACAAATTATTTTAACTGCCGATCGTGCACCCGTTGATATTCAAGGTATTGAGCAACGTTTATTATCTCGTTTTAAATGGGGATTAAGCGCCGATTTACAAGCACCGGGTTTAGAAACACGTATTGCCATTTTAGATAAAAAAGTGTACAACGAAGGCATTCAATTACCAAAAGAAGTAAACGAATATTTAGCGTACAGCATTACATCAAATGTTCGCGAATTAGAAGGCGCTTTAATTTCTTTGTTAGCGCAAAGCAGTTTAAACAAAAAATTAATCACTTTGGAATTAGCCAAAACAATGATTGATAAATTTGTAAAAAGTACAGCTCGAGAAGTTTCAATTGATTATATACAAAAAGTGGTTTGCGATTATTTTGATTTAGCTATTGATACTATGAAATCAAAAACTCGTAAACGCGAGGTAGTTCAAGCTCGTCAAATTGCTATGTTTTTTGCTAAAAGCATGACAAAATCAAGCCTCGCTACAATTGGTATGCATTGCGGTGGAAAAGACCACGCAACGGTTTTACACGCTTGTCGTACAGTAAATAACCTAATGGATACTGATAAACGTTTTAAAGCGTATATTGAAGAATTAGAAAAAAAGATTAGTATAACTAATTAAAAGTAATAATTATGCTGAGCGTAGTCGAAGCACTAATAATCAAAAAAAAGCCTCAGTCGAAAAAGATTGGGGCTTTTTTATTTATAAAATAATTGAGTTATAAAACTCATTATAATTTTTTTCAGCATCTGCTAAATCTTTATATTGCTGATAAGCATTATCGCGATATACTTTTAGTTCGTTGTCATTCAATTCTAAAAAATTATCTAACTCTTTAGAAACAGTTAAAACATCAAAATTTACATCCAGTAACTTTCCTACATTTTTATTCACCAGTTCACTGCTACCACCCACATTTGTTGCAAATACTGGTATTCCAAACGATAGAGCCTCCATAATGGAAACCGGAACACCTTCGGTAGTACTTACATTTATAAATAAATTAATAGAATGTTTTTGATAAAACTCTATCACTCTTTTATTGGGAACGAAACCGTGTAGCTCAATTGCCAAATCACTACGTTTTTGTTTTATCAATTCTTTTAATTTTGCCATTAAAATACCATCACCAAAATGATGCCAGGTGATTTTATGTTTACTTTTTTGTAAAATTTCAAAAATTAAATGCACACGTTTTAATGGAATTACATTAGATACGCTTACAACAGTAAATGATGTGCCGTTGAAGTATGGATTTAATACATTATTAAAAACTCCTAAACGTGATACGGCAATTTTATTAGAAAAATTTGGATACTTATTTTGTAAATAGTTTTCTCCATTTTTTGAAACGGTAACAATCTTATCAGCGCATTTAAAAATAGAATTTCGTAATGGCGCATAATTATTTTTTACATTTTCGTATAAATCAGAACCATGTAAACGAACAATTATTTTTGCATTTTTAACGGTAATTTTTTTTCGTAAATATGGAATTGTCCACGTTAAATTATCTCCCCAATAAAAATATAAAATTGGGTTTTTAGAACTATTAATTTTTTTTATTATTTCTTTAAACCCTAATGAAGACATGGCTGAACGTGTAATGCAAAAGCTTACAAAAAACCAATATGCTTTTTTTGGAGAAAGAAATAATGCTTTTTTAAAAAACTCTAAAAAATGAAACCTAAATGGCGATACATTAAAAATACCTTTTGTAAAAATTTGTTTTTTGTTCGCTGAATCCTCAAATACAGATTTTAAAACGCTTATCTGCTCGTTATTTTTAAATAAGGCATCTTCTTTTTTACCGTATAGCGATAAAATAGTAATAGCGTTAAAATGTACTTTGGTAAATTCAAATTCGTTTACTAAAAAAGGTTCAGCTTTTTTATTCGGAAAAAAATTAGTAAACAAAAATAATTGGCTCATGTGTTGGAGTATAAATATATAAATTATAAATTACTATTGGCACTTCGATTAGCGACCCTAGGAGCGTATTGAGAAGTATAATTTAATCAATTCTCGATACAATTTTTTGGTATAGGCATTCAAAAAATTTATTCGTTCTAACATTTGTAAATAAATATATAACTTTATTCGTTATTTTTATATCCTATGTTTTTTTATGTATCAAAACTTTTAGGTTTTTTATTTTCACCATTGGTATGGGTTTTTATACTGCTATTATATTCGTTTAAAACAAAAGTAGAAGGGCGTGCAAAAAAATTACGTATTACCTCAATTGTAATATTATATATTTGCTGTAATTCATTTATTGTTGATGAATGTTTTAGAGCATACGAAACTACTACACCCGACCATGATTTAATGAACACCCACTATGATGGGGCCATTGTTTTGGGAGGGATTGGCGGCATTGATTTACGCTTAAAAAAAATTAGTTTTAATTACAGCGGTGATAGATTATTTCAGATGCTGCCTTATTATTATAAAAAACGAATTGATAAACTGATTTTTACAGGAGGCTCGGGAAGTATTGAATTTAAAGATGCATACGAGGGCATCTATATAAAAAAATATCTACGAAGTATTAATATTCCGGATAGTGCTTTGGTTATTGAATCTAAAAGTAAAAACACATACGAGAATGCCATCTTCACAAAAAAATTATTGGATAGCTTAAAACTGCATGGTGATTATTTATTAGTAACCTCCGCTTACCATATGCCGCGTAGTTTAGCGGTTTTTAAAAAAGCTGGTTATAAAAATATTACGCCGTATGTTACCAACAAAGTTAGTGGTAAGCGTCGTTTTACGTTTGATCATTTATTTATACCAAGTGTAGACGCTTTATTTTCGTTAAATTTTTTAATACACGAATGGGTAGGGTTTTTAATATATAAAATTAAAGGGTATGCTTAATTTTAATGAAGATTTATTACAATTTATTTGGCAATACAAACTCTTAAAACCATTGCCATTATTAAGCACGTCGGGCAAAACAATAACAATTTTAAAGTATGGTGATTTAAACAAAGATGCCGGCCCTGATTTTTTTAACGCGCAAATTAAAATTGATGATATAACTTTAGTGGGAAATATTGAACTCCATTTAAAAACAAGCGATTGGCTAAAACACAAACATCAAAACAACACAGTTTACGATAACATAATTTTACACGTTGTATATCATCACGATGTTGAAATACCACAAAACATTAATAACAATGTTGAAGTTGTTGAGTTGAAAAATTTAATCGATCAAAAAATAATTTTAAATTATGCTCAGCTAATTAACAGTAAAACAAGTTTACCGTGCGCCAATCAATTACAATTTGTAAACAGTATATATTTTAGTGGTTGGTTGCAACGTATGACAATTGAGCGTTTGGAGGTTAAAACAAACCGAATTGAAAACCTGTTTCAACAATTTAACGGCGATTATTCGCAAACATTTTATACACTTTTGCTTTCTAATTTTGGTTTTAAAGTTAACTCTTTGCCTTTCGAACTTTTAGCCAAACAACTGCCGCTATCTATTTTATTTAAACATGCTGATAATTTAATGATGTTAGAAGCATTACTTTTAGGCTGTTCGGGGTTTTTAGAAGGGCAGTTTGAAGATAAATACATTAACCAATTACAAAACGAATTTGATTATTTAAAAACTAAATACAATTTAATTCCCTTAAATAAATCTATTTTTAAATTTAATAAAATGCGTCCTGCAAATTTTCCAACAGTTCGTTTGGTTCAATTTGCTTTATTAATTCATCAACAAAATGCGTTTTTATTAAACCCGCAAAATTATTTAACCTTAAGCGACATAAAGTCCTGTTTAAAATTAATACCCACGCAATATTTTAAAAATCATTATCAGTTAGATGGAACTACAATAGAAAAAGATATTTCGTTTGGCGAATCGTCAAAAGAAAATATTATTATAAATAGCATCGCACCTTTCTTTTTCTTTTATTCAAAAAAATTAGCGTTATCTAATTATACCGATATAGCACTTGAATTATTAAGTCAATGTAGTTTTGAAAAAAATCAAAAAACAAAATTATTTATTGTAAAACAACAAAAGTTACAAAATGCCGCCGATAGCCAAGCACTTATAAATTTATATGATAATTACTGCATAAAAAAACAGTGTTTAACGTGTGGAATTGGAACTGATATTTTAAAATTCAAGTAATTTTTTCAACACAGAGTTTCTGAGTTTTTGAGGTTACGGAGATTTTTGATACCTGTTTGACCTTATAAAATTAGGCTTTAGTTAATTTTATGAAGTCTTGATTTTTGCCTCTAGCACACTATCTGGCTCAATACTTCCGTATTTCCCTTATCAAGAAAAAGTTGGAAATATTTCACTACATTTGAGTGTGGTAAAAAACATTGCAAATTGGTTTGAGCACAAAGCTTTTGGCGTTTGCGAATGGCTTGGTAAAAAGTTAGGTATTAACAGTACCAAAGTACGTATGTATTTTATTTACCTCTCGTTTTTTACGTTTGGCAGCCCTATAATTATTTATTTTATCCTAGCATTTATGTTAGAGCATAAAAACTACTTTAAACCTTTTTATACAAAAAAACGTCCTAGTGTTTGGGATATTGAGTAGATTTTTTTATATTTATCCGATAAATTTAGAATATGAAGAAAATAATTCTGTTTGTGATAATAAACTTTTTATTATCTGGATGTGCAACTCTTTTAACAGGTACAAGAACTAAAGTTAATATAGTAGCTTTAAATGTTCCAGATGCAAAAGTTTACAGCAATGGTAAACTTGTTGGTGAAGGTTCTTGTGTCGTTGAATCTAAAGGATACAAAATAAAGAAAACAACTATTGAAATAAAAAAGGACGGTTATGTAACCCAAACTTTCCACCTAAAAGCTAAAATTAAACCTGTATTCTTCTTAAACATTTTATCTGTTACTACAGGTTTTTTTGTGGATATTGCAACGGGAGCATTTTTAAAAGCTAGTCCATCAACAATAGAATATAATTTGGTGAAAAGTCAAGAAATTATTAAAACAAGCGATATACCTGTGGCAATTTCAAAGAACAAGAGTTCCTCTGAAAAAACCTCAGATAGGTCTTCAAATGAAGAAGAAAAGGATATTTATGCCTCCAATATAGATTATACTAATCCTGGAAAATATTATGCAATTATAATTGGAGTTAGTAATTACATCGACCCCAATATCCCGGATTTGGATAGTTTACCAATATTAGATGCTATTTCCCTAAAAAACTCTTTAAATAAGAATTATTTATTTGAAAAAGAGAATATTTTAGAATTATATAATCCAACTAGAAGAGATATAGTTACAGCGTTTGCAGATATGTCTAAAAAAATTAGTTCAAACGATAATCTTTTGATATTTTACGGAGGACATGGGCATTATGAAAAGGAAAATGACATTGGATATTGGCTTCCTTCTGATGCTGAAGTTAGTAATCCATCTAATTGGTTATATAATGACCAGTTGGTTGCAGATGTTAAAAAAATAAAATCTCTTCACACCCTTTTGATATCCGATGCCTGCTTTAGTGGAAGTATATTCAAAACCCGTTCAGTTAACATGGAAGAAGCAAGTAATTTTGTAAAACAAAAATATCAGTTAACTAGTAGAAAAGCTATTACTTCTGGTACTCTTAAAACTGTACCTAACAAAAGTGTATTTATTAAATATTTACTCGATAGACTAAACAATAATAATGAAAAGTTTTTTTCAACAAGTCAATTATTTCAAAGCATTGAACAACCAGTTTCGAATAATAGTAAAAGCTTGCCACAATTTGGAGTTATTCAAAATGTTGGTGATGAAGGAGGAGATTTTATTTTTATTAAGAGATAATTCTTTATTTACCTCAATGCAACATTATCTATAAATTAAACCTATTAATTTTATTAATTTAAATTTGGTGGAGCTAGAAAAAGATAAACATTTTCTAACTTTATCCCAATGCTTTACAATCAACTAATTGGGCAAACCAAGGCTAAACTGCGTTTGGCAAAAATGGTAAACGAAAACCGTGTGCCACATGCTTTACTTTTTAATGGTAAAGATGGTTGCGGTAATTTGCCTACAGCTATTGCATTTGTACAACATTTATTTTGTAAATGTGTTTAGTAAACAGCAACTAATTGGTACACGTAAAATTTTAAGGAGTAATTGCCCGTCATTGCGAGGCGGTAGCAGAAGCAATCTCATACAGTTTTAGATGGCTTTACTTCGTTCGCAATGACGTTTAAAACGTATCATCGTTACTCAAAAAGTGATAATCAAATCTCTAAAAAAACGTATTATTTAGTATATTTACCCCAATGCTTTACAATCAACTAATTGGGCAAACCGAAGCCAAACAGCGCTTAGCAAAAATGGTAAACGAAAACCGTGTGCCACATGCTTTACTTTTTAATGGTAAAGATGGTTGTGGTAATTTGCCTATAGCTTTTGCTTTTGCACAACATTTATTTTGTACTGATAAAAATGAGCTTGGTGCTTGTGGTGTTTGTAACGCGTGTAACAAGGTAGCTAAACTTATCCATCCTGATGTACATTTGGTAGTGCCCATTGCTAAAAGTAAAGTCGTAAAAAAAACCGACGATGTAGTAAAAGAATTTAGAGAGGCTTTTTTACAAAACCCTTACTTAACTTTAAACGATTGGGTAAATGAATTAAATGCCGAGAATAAACAACCTATTATTCCGGTTGAAGAAGCGGCTGATATTTTAAAAAAATTAAGTTATACCAGTTACGAAGGCTCTTACAAAGTAATGATTATTTGGCAACCCGAAAAAATGAACACTGAGGCTGCCAATAAATTATTAAAAATATTAGAAGAACCACCCGAACAAACTATTTTTATTTTAGTTACGAATAATGCCGAGCAATTATTGGCTACCATTATTTCGAGGGTACAAACAATACCTTTTTACCAAATTAGCGAAACCGAAATTGCCGACGCATTAATACAAAATTTTAAAGTAAATGCCGATGTCGCCAAACAAACAGCTATGTTGGCTAATGGCAATTACGCCGAGGCTTTGCACATATTAACGCATAACGATGATAGTGTTTCGTTTCTTGCCAACTTTCAAACGTTTATGCGTTTGGCTTTAAAATTTGATTGTAATAAAGCCCTGCAATGGATTGATGAAAATGCAGGAATTGGCAGAGAAAAACAAAAACAATTTTTTCAATATGGCTTAGAAGTGTTTAGAGATAGTTTAATGTTTAATTACGGAAGCAAAGATTTAATACGACTTAATGGCCAAGAAAAACAATTTTTAGAAAAATTTGCGCCTTTTGTTAATCAAAAAAATTACGAAAAATTGGTGGAAGAGTTTAATAGTAATTACTATTATATTGAGCGTAATGCTAATCCTAAAATTTTATTTATGGATTTAATTTTAAAAACTAACGAGTTAATTAATTTAAAGTAGTGTTGTAAAAGTTGAATTACAGCTTATTGTTAAAGTTATATCCAGCCAAAACTACTACTTTTAAGATAGATTTGGCTACTTATAAATCTATAAATAAACACTCCATAGTTAATTCATTTTGTATATATTGCCGGCTATATTGGTTTGGTGTTACACCGTTGGTTGTTATAAACGTTACAAATATATTTTTTTTAGTTTTAGTACTTTGGCAAAATGCATTTACTTTTTTAGTAAGTTCATTACCATACTTTTTGGTAAGAGTATATGTAGTATTATAAAATTTCATTTCACACACATTAATAACATTGTCATCTCTATCAATTAATAAATCAATTTGGGCGCTATTTTCTGTCTTTTTTTCTAACCAGCTGCCGTGTGTTGAATGTATACCGCTAATTTTTAACCCTTCTTTAATTTGCTCCACGTGTTTTATACAAATGGTTTCAAAACTAAAACCACACCATATTTTATAGGATGGTAAGTTTTGCATTTTTGCCCAAATGCCTTTTTTTACCGGCTTTGTGTTTTCAATAAATTTAATGTAAAATAGTGAGTACTCATCTGTTAGCCTATAAATGGCATCTTTACTTCCTTTATAAGCAGTGTATTTTTCTATAAATCCCGATTCTTCTAAATCTACTAAGGTTTTAGTTACTGTGCCACCTGTGTGTATTTTGCTTTTTGCTAAAATTTCATTCCTAGTTAATCCTTTTCTTACTTTAGCTAAAGTTCTTATTATTAATTCGTGATTATCAAACAAGTCGAATAGGGACGCAAAAATATTAGTAAATTCTTGCCTTAAAAAACCATTTTTACTAAAGCATAAATCGTCAATGGTTTGCGCTACACTTTTTCCCGATCCAATTTTCTCTAAATAATGAGGTATACCCCCTATTGCCATATAAATTTGCAATACATCATAGCGCGATAGTTTAATTTTTTTATGTTTTAAAAATTGCTCTGTTTCGTTTAATGTAAATGGGCTTAATTGAATTTGCTGTGTTAATCGGTTAT
Organism: Bacteroidota bacterium; assembly: GCA_043772435.1. GTDB lineage: Bacteria > Bacteroidota > Bacteroidia > B-17B0 > Aurantibacillaceae > Aurantibacillus. The sequence goes on along the minus strand of JAYVGH010000123.1, from coordinate 57,146 downwards.
GCAGCCCGCCTTTATTTTTTACAATATTTTTTATAATGTACGAAGCCGCCGAGCCACAAATTACTACTATTATATCATTTTTTTTAGAACAATAGCTGTTCCAAAAATTATCAAATGCAGCCAAAAAATTTGATTTACGGGTATCAAGCCACGGAAACTCATCAATAAAGATTACTTTTTTAGTCTTTGTTTTTAATTTATTAATGTATTCGCGTAATTGATAAAATGCCTCAATCCAATTAGTTGGTAACTTGTGTTTATGTTTTTTAGCGCTAAGTGCTAAATGAAAATTTAAAAGCTGTTGGTTTAATAAAACATTGTGTATTCCTGAAAACTCAAATTGTATATGGTTTTTATAAACCTCTCTAATAAGATATGTTTTACCTATTCTTCTTCTACCATATACAACTATAAGTTCGGGGCGTATGCTTTTTAAGGCATTTTCTAAAATAATTTTTTCGTTTTTTCTACCAATTAATGTATTCATTTGCTAAAATTATAAGTAGCCAAATGTACTAAAAAAATGATGGTTTTGGCTACTTATAAATATAAAATTATATCCTTACACCAAAAATAAGTACATCATCAATCTGGCTATAATCTTTTTTCCAATCGGTAAATTTATCATCTAACAATTGGCGTTGCTCGTCCATAGGTTTTTGATGTATGCTAATTAAAAACTGTTTAAACGGTGTATAGAAAAACTTTGTTCTGTTTGAGCCGCCTTTTTGGTCAACAAAGCCATCTGAAAAAATATATAAACAATCTCCTTTTTTAATATCTATTTCGTGATTATTAAATGATGTTTTTTTAAAATACGAAAACCCTATTGCTCTGTTATCCGCTTTAAATTCTAATAATTCACCATCTCTTATAATATAGAGAGGATTATGTGCTCCGGCAAATTCTAATTTTAAATTTTTAAAATCAATAGCGCATAAGGCTATATCCATTCCGTCTTTTACCGATTCAAAATCCTGAGTTTGTTTAAGTGATTTAATTATGGCATTGCATAATTCAGTTAAGATAGTGGCAGGTTTATAAATAGTAAGGTCTTTAATGGTTTGTTCTAATAAATTATATCCCAAAATACTCATAAAAGCACCAGGTACCCCATGGCCTGTACAATCTACAGCCGCAAACAAAAGTGTATTTTCATTAATGGGTTTTACCCAATAAAAATCGCCACTTACAATGTTTTTAGGTTTAAAAAATATAAAAGAATTTGGCAAGTTTGTTTTTACCATTTCGTGAGTAGGCAATATGGCTAATTGAATACGCTTGGCATAATGCACACTATCTACAATTTCTTGATGTCGGTATTCAACCTCCGCTTTTAATTTCTCAATGCGTTCTTTTTCTTTATGAATTGCTGCGCTTTGGTCCCAAAGTTGCTTTACATTTTCATCATTTTCGTTTTTTTGATTTTCGAGAATAGTTTTTTGGGATAAAATTTCGTTAAACTGTTCTTCTATCTTCTTTTTTTCTTTATAAACAGCCTCGCTCATTGCCCACATCTGTTTATTTTTTTCTTCCAGTTCAAGTTTTAAAACATCTAGTTTTTGTTTTTCTATTATTAGTTGTTCAGGGCTAAGGTTTTCCATAATTAAATCTGCTCGTTAATTTTATCAAATTGAACTTTAATTTCTAAAGGAATTAATTGCGTTGGTACCGATGTTGACACAACTTTTGGCGCTTTAAAATTAGCGTTGTTACTTTTAACGCTATCATCGCCAATAAATAATATTTGTGATTTAGAAGATGCTCCACCAACTTTTTTCCAAATTTGCTGTACAAAAGGTAAAGCCCAATCGGTTGCATTTTTATAAAAAATTACTGATAGTTTACTCACATTCATTTGCTGCGAAGCAAATTCTTCATAATCAATATCCGAATCTTGTACTATTTTTAATTTTGTAAATTTTATAATACCCGAAAGCATATTTTCTATTTTCGAAACTTCACGGTCATCTGTTTCATTATAAATTAAAAATACATCCGTGGGCGTTGTATCAAATTTTTGTGTTGCGTGTTCCTCTAAAACTATTCGTACATCTTCTACAAACTGAATAGCGGAAGGTACTCGGGAAAGAGTCATGTTAGTTGACAACTGATTTTGAATTTTATTTATAAAGGTTGTTTTAGCGTCATTTAATTTTGAATAATTAAAATCACTTGGCATCCAAATAAATGTTTTAAAATTTTCGTCTTCTTTAATTTTTTTACTTATTTTTTCAAAATGATATTCGTCTACAGCAATATCGTTTATATATTTAAAATTTTTTTGCCCAATATAATGTACCGAGCAATTGGCATTTTTTATTTCTTCATCTACAACGTTAAAATAATTAGAAATAGAGTCTTCTGCAAAAGCATTAGAAAACGAAAAACCTGCGCGTTGAAGCGTTAGGAGTAATTTTTTTTCTTCTACATCAGTAGCAATGTTGGTAGTACTTAAAAATATTTTAGTTAAAGAGATTGTATCCATATTTATAAACCAGAATAAGTTTATTTTACGACATTGAATTTTCCGGTAGTAAGTAATTTATTTTTTTTATCGTAAACATTATAAAAATATACACCATTGCTAAACGGGTAAGTATTTACTGAAACCAAGTAGTTTACGATTTTGTAGGAGTTAATATATTTTCCTGAAATATCTATCACTTCAATTTTAGTAGCTTCATCAAAAGGTGTATTTATAGTAATAACATCTGACACTGGATTTGGATAGTGTTTTATTTTTGATTGATAGGAGTTATTATATTCCTTAATACCAATTGGTGCAGTGCCTGTAAATAATACATTATCAACAAACAATTCGCTGCCTACCCTGCATGTAATATTATTTTTACTTGAGCCAAAAATTATGGCAGCGGTATCGGGCGTAGCGTTTGATCGGTAAATTAAATTTATTTCGTAAAATGAATAAGAGCCACTTGCAACAATGTTTACAAATCCTGTAGCAATAGTATCTCTGCCAGTAGGTAAATTACGTTGTAATGTTGCAATTACTATGCCCGTATCGTTACCGACGGGAGCATATTTTGAGTAAAAACCTAATTTTTCGGAACGGGTAGTGTAAGGAGAACCAATTTTATAAGAAGGTGGAGAAATAATAATTTTGCCGTTAAAAACGATGCCTATAGTATCTGGTAAATTGTTTATGCCTAATTTATTTTTTACATGTATGGTTTTTACTTTTAAAGCATAATTGCCCGAGTACGCCTCTACACTACCTACTTTATAGGCAGATACAGCGTTGGAACTTGAAAAAGCGGATAAAAGATTAAAGGTTTGCCAATAGTCGGGTTCATCTTTTCCATATAAAGTGCTCCAATTTTCGAACCCACCATTGTTTTGAGAAAAAAGAATGGTATTACTTATGTTAAGTATAAATGATATGATTATTATTTTTTTTAAGTTCATTTTGTTTTTTGTGAAAAGTTTTTTTTAAAATTATTTTAGTACACTAAACTTTCCATAAGTAAGCGGTTTATTTTTTTTATCTAAAAGCTTGTAATAATAATTACCGTTTTTATAATTATTAGTATTTATTTTTGCTTCGTAATTCTGAATTTTATAAGTATTAATTGGTCGCCCCATAATATCTGATATTTCTATTTTATCCGCTTCGTCAATTTCAGCACTTATAGTTAAAATATCAGATACAGGATTTGGAAATACTTTTACTTTTAATGCGTTTAACTCATATTCTTCAACACCTACAAAATCAACAAATTTAACTTCGTCTATAAACAACGCGCAACCAACTCTTTTACCGTTAGAGCTATTACTCGCCTGAAAATAGATATTTGCCGAATCGGGTATAGCATTAGATTTATATGTTATGAAGATTTGATATTGTGTATATATGGCATTTGGAGCTATAACTAATGTGCCATATCCAATTGTATCGCGCCCTGTAGGTAAATTGCGGTATAATACCAGGCCTGCATAACCATTGTCAAAACCTACCGGAATGTATTTGGCAAAAAATGATAATTTTTGAGGACGATTAGTATAAGGTGAACCAATTGCGTAAGAGGGCGGTGAAATGGTTATTTTTCCATTAAAAGCAAAGCCTACAGTATCCGGAAAATTTGAAATTATTTTAACAGGATAATATTTTGATGTAATTTTTAAGGAGTAATTACCGGAATACGCATCGGTGCCAGTTGCTTTTGTTGCACAAATTGGATTACCGCCAAATATGGATAATATATTAAATGTTTGCCAACCTACAGGTTCTTCGTAACCGTTTTGTGTTGCCCAATTTTCGAAACCACCATTGTTTTGAGAAAACAGGTTTGTGCTATTTATAAAAAGTGCGAGTGATAATATTATTATTTTTATATTCATTTTATTTTTTCTGAAAAGGTTTATTTAAAATGCGTAGGGCCTATTAGGTAATTTTTTTTCTCTGTTAAAGGCAATAGTGTCTCTTCCGGTTGCTATATTTCTATGTAAAACAACACCTATTAATCCTATATCTAATCCAACCGGAATATATTTTGTGTAAAATGAAATTTTTTCAGTACGTGTAGTGAAGTTGGTGCCGCTTATTAGGGAAGGAGTGGAGATAATTGCCTTACCATTACATACGTAACCAAAAGTATTGGGAAGTTGATGGAGTAATTTAACAGGCATGTGTACTGATATTATTTTTAAAGCAAAATTGCCCGAATATTTGTTGGAATTGCCTACTTTAAATGCTAAAACTGGTTTACCAAAAATTGACAATACATTTAAGGCTTGCCAATTATAAGGTTCGTCTTTACCGTTTATAACACTCCAATTTTCAAAGCCACCATTGTTTTGAGCATTAAGTATGGTGTTAAATAAAATGGATAAAATTATAACTAGGTTATTCATGTTTTAAATTTTACTTTTTTATTGCGCGTATATCCAAAAATCGTTTACTGATTTTGTACTATCGTTACCCGCGCCTACATAGCCATTATTGCCTATTACAAATCCCGCCGCACTGGTTCTTTTTCCACCCGGAAACGATGTTTTTAATATCCATGGATTACTTAATAGAGGATCAAATTCCCACATATCAGAATAAAAAGTGGTGCCGTTTAAACCAGAACAGATGTAACCTTTATTATTTATATTAAATGCTACGGCTCCGTTTCTAGGAGCGCCTGAAAAAGGCACAATATATATCCATTTTCCTTTTGGATTGCCATTAATGTCGTTTCCATAAGTAGAATCAGTTGGGTCATATTCCATAAATTTTGTATCTATTATACTTTGAAAAGATCCTAATCCAAAATACCCTTTGTTTGCAATTGAAAAGCCAACAGATGAGCTACGAGCTATTAATAAATCGGCTTTTTTAGTAAATGTGCCCAAACTACCATTTAATGGATCAAATTCAAAAAAATCTTTGGTAGAAGTTGCTGCTGCATCTATGTACGTGCCACCACCAACATACGCTTTATTACCAATAGTAAAAGCAAAACAGTTTGTACAGGCAATATTATAGTCTGCTTTTTTAGTCCATGTGTTTGATGTGGGATCGTATTCCCAAAAATCCGCTAAATAACCCAATCCGGTAATTGAACCTCTTCCGTTACCTATATAACCTTTGTTATTAATGGCAAATCCAACCGCGTTAACTCTGGCAACACCGCCAAAATCAGCTTTTTGACTCCATGTGTTTTCAATAGGGTCATATTCCCAGAAGTCATTATATTTTATATCATTTTTTTTTACGTCTGTTCCGGTTCCAAAATAGCCTTTATTATTTATTGAAAATGCCACCCCTTCTTGTCTATTTCCTCCTAAAAAATTTAAAGCCCTGCACCATCGGTTGCTAATGCCGCCCTGTTTTACATCTAAACAACTTTTTTGGCTAACTTCTTTATCGTTATTAGATCTTACACAAATTGCGCCAATTTTTTTTCCAAAATTAATGGTTATTGAAGTTGTGCCTTGACCCGAAATTATTTCAGACCCCTCGGGTACTGTCCATAAATAGTAGTTGGCGCCATTAACAGGGTTTATTGAATACTGAATGTTAGTTTCGCCAGGACACACATTTGTTAAACCGTTTATAGAACCTGGTGTGTTTGGAACAACTGTTTTTTTACATGAAATAAAAATTGCAAATAAAAGGAGTACTTTGATTTGTATAAAGCGAAAATTTTTATTTTTTGTTTGGTACATTTTTAATTTATTTTTACTTTATTTAAAAATATTAATTGCTTTTTTTGATTAAATTTTTAAAGGTGTAGCGAATAGATATGCCACCTTCAAATTTATTTAATTGTATAGAGTTATCTATGTAAAAATAGTCGTTTATTAAAGAAGAATTACTAAAGCGGTTTGAAGTTTTTGTTAAATTATTGGCACCTCTATAATATCTCGCATCTATATACAAACCAAAATTTTTAAATCTAAATCCAACCCCGCCTCCAATTAAAATTAATAAATTGTTTTGTTTACGTATAGATAACATATCAATATCCGATAAGGTGGATGAATGGATAGTTTTATCGCCGGTAATGTATGATTCGGTTAAGTATTGTATTTGTGCATTGGCTGTTGATTTTAAAAGTTTAAGGTAACTTAAACCAACCGAGGCAAATGGAAAAATGGATTTTGTAGCTAAGAAATACTTTTTTAAATAAAGTGGACTTTCAAAAAACGACATTTTTTCTTTAAAACTAACTGTATAATTTGTTTTGCTCAAATCTCTGCTATAATCAATATTTAAGCCTGTAAACTCAACATTAAAAGATATATTTTTTTTAAACTGATATTCTATCCAGCCGTAATACATTAATAATGTTTTATTTGTAGAGTAGGGTGCTTCGTAATTAATATTATCATCTAATAATACCGAAAAAACTTTTGTGGTTTTAAAATTTGGTCTTAAAGCAGTATTTCTAATACCAAAAGATAGTTGCGGCAAAACTGTGTATTTTTTAATAAGCCGGTTATAATCTTCACTATTATTTGTTTCTTTTAGATCATAAAAAGGATTGTTTTGAAATATTTTTCTAGAGTAAATATCTTCTTCAAAAAGATTATCTGTTTCTAAGTAACATTTAACTAAAAGTTCATAGGCTGTTTCTTTTTCTTTTTTTGAATAAGAACAATTTTTTAAGGAAGTATTTATAAGTTGAACGCAATTATCATATTCGCCTGATGTATACAATTCCTCAGCTTGTTTTAATTTATTATTACATTCGTTTTGAGAAAATGAATTATTTGAAGACATCAACAGAATTACTAAAAAAATAAAAGATAATCGTTGCATGCTGCTGTTAACTATTTAATTTAGCTAAAATAGTAAAAAAAGCCTTATTATGGTAAAGTATTACAAGTTTTTTGGTAGGGAATATCTTCACCAACATTTAATTTCCAATCTTGTTCAGACATATTAGTTTTTAGTAAGCCACATATTTTTTCGGCTAAAGTAGTAATGGATGTTTCCCAAATACGAATGCTTTTATTTGCGCAACTCGCAGCCAACTTATTATCATAGGTAAAAATTATGCTTTTTACTTTACTGTTATGATCTTTAATTTCGGTAAAACTGCCTAAAAGTGAATTGTTTTGAAAATAAGATTGAAAATTATAAAATTTAATGCTTTTATCTGTAGCGGTTGTTGCCACCATGGAATAATTTGCATTAAATACAATGTTTTCAATTGCTGTAATATGAACTTTGTATTCTTTAACTTTTATATTTTCAATAGTATTTAAATTTATAGATAGCACTGTGCCATCTGAGAGACCCGCTAATAATATATTTTGTAAAGCATTAAATCCTAAACATAATGGTTTTGCCTGAGTACTTTTAAATAATTGAATTGGGTTGTTAGTATTTTTTAAATCCCAAAACAAAATACTTCCATCATTTTGAGCCGCAATTATTGCATTACCATTATTTACAAATGCCAATGCTTTTGTGGGCGATTTTGTTTTAATAGAATGTATAATTGTGTTTTGGTGTTTTATACTCCAAATTAATAGTAAACTATCCTTACCCGCAGTAGCCATTAGTGTTTCGTCATCGCTAATAATTGCAGCCCTAATTAACCCTTTGTGCCCGATAAATTCTTTAAAATTAGTTTTAGATATTTTGTTATTTACTTTGTTTTTTATATCCCATAAACAAACTGCAAAATTTTCGTGAGCTGAAATTAAATAATTTGTTTGTTGATTAAAATAAACGGTGTTTATTGGGCTACCGTAATTTAATTGCGCTACCAATTGGCTTGTGCCATTAGCATAATTTTGCGAAAAAAGTTTCCCATCTAAATCAACCGAAATTAAAGTATTGTTTATTTCAGTTAACGCTCTAATTTCTAAAGCTGAATTTGCTATTATGCCGTGTTTATTGCTATCTAATGCTGCATACGCATTTTTTAAACCTTCATAAATAATTGGGTCTTCGGGCATACCGCCATTATCTTTATTAAATATATAAGCCTGAACGGCTAAATGCCCCATTAACTGTTTATTTTTTTTGTAGAGCGATGATTTTAAGGTTAAGTTTTGAGCTATAGATAATAACTTTAATTTTTGTGATTTTAACTCTGATTGTTCGGCTTTTATTTTTTGTTGTTCTGCTTTTTGAGTTTGTTTTTCAGCATTACTTTTTTCGTTGTTTGCCAATTGTGTTTGTTGCTGAGCATATACTTTTTGGGTTTCGGCTATAAACTTGGCTTGCATCGCTTCTTGCTTTGATTTTTCTGCTTGAATTTTTGCAGTAATAGCAAGCTTTTCACTTAGCTCCGCTTTCTCTTTTAATTGCATGGCGGTGTTTTTTGCTTTAACAGCATCTTGTTCCGACATTAATGCCAATCGTTTAGAAACAATGGCTTGTTTGGTTTTTTGGTTGGCAATAGATTGTTGTTCTACAGCTTTGTTTCGTTCAACAAACGCCCACGAAGTAAAACAAATTAACACACAAATAATTAATGCAGTAATTGCACGTACTACTTTTTGTCGGCGTTTAATGTTGGCTTGGCTGGCGTTAATGTATATGTTGGTTGTTTCTAAAAACTCGGTGGCATCTTCAATTTTTTGTTGTTTACTTATGTTGCTTAAATTGTATTTTGCAATTAAGTGTGGGTTAGGATTTATGGTTTGCATCCAACTATTAAAATAATTTACCGAGCCGGTAGTTAATAAAAAATCTTTTGATTGTGAGCTGTTTACCCACCGTTCTAATTGCTTTGTGAGGTCGTTTATTATTAAAACATTTTCTTGTTCTTTTTTTGTCCACTCGCTTAATTGTGTCCAGTTACGAATTAAGGATTCGTGTGTAATATCTAAAATATCGGTATCTTTTAAAAAGATAGAATTTTTTTCGTCGGAAATAAAGGGTCTTAAAAGCGTATTATCAGCTTCCCGATAAGTATTTACAAGCCCTTCAATTAATTTTGTATTTATTGTATTACCAATGATATTTTTTATTTCGGCAACGCTAAGGCGGTTTCGCACTGCACGATTATCGTTTATTTTTGTAAGGCAAGTAAATATTTTTTTAAGTAATTCTTGTGCTTGCTCACTGTTTATTTCATTACCAAAATGTTGTTTACAATACACGATTGATTCTTCAAATAGTTCACGTGCATGTGCGTCAAGCACATTTGATAGGTTTGCCGTTTTATTTTTCCACTCGTTAGTTTGTTTAAATGCGGGTTGATTTTTATACCACGTTTCAAACACCTGTTTTTGTTCTATTGGCAGTAAGTTTTTTTCTAAACCACCAACTTTTGCGTAATGAAGCAAATCCATTTCAGGGGATGCATCGTCGGTATGTGCTCGCCATATTCGATTTAAAGTGTGTTGTAAAATAGGAAGTTGATCTTGACCGTCGCCCAATTCGTTTATTAAACGTTCAATTAAACGGTTATTGATTTTATTACCCGAAAGTTTGGCAGGCTCTAAAATAGCTCGGTGAATTTCTTGTCGCTTTAAACGCGGTACAAAAAACTGACTGTACACCATTAATTCGGGAAGCCCTTTAAAAATAGCACAATCACCCACATAATCGCTACGCATTGTGCTTACAATATATATTGGTATATTTTGTTGGGTAGCAATTTTTGTGGTTTCAATAATTAAATTGATGAGTGTAATGGCTTGAAGGGATGGTTTACCTTTATTAAAATTTTCTGAATTTGTAAAAAGTTCTTCAAACTGATCAATTAAAATTAATAAGTTGGCGCTTTTATTTTTTAAGTTTTGTTTTTCGTTAAAATCGGCATTTAAATAATTGTCTGATTCATAATCCAAATAAAAGCCGGATTCTTTATATATTTTTATTAAAGACGAAAATCCGTAGCTCAAGTCTTCTTCAACGGCTTTAGCATTTTTTATATGTAAATGTTGGCTAATAGAATCAGCAAGGTTTGTAAGTGGAGAGCGTTCGGGTTTTAAATCGGCAATAATCCAATTATTAAATCGTGCTTTAAAAAAACCTGCTCTTGAGCGTGGAATTAAACCAGCATAAATAAGTGATGATTTTCCGTCGCCGGAAGCACCCGTAACCATTAAGTATTTCTTTTCCTGAAGCTGGTTAATTATTTTATCAATGTGTTCTTCCCTACCTTTAAAAAAAATAGACTCATTTTCGTTAAAAGGACGTAAACCGGGGTATGGACAAATTAAACTCAAACTTTTTTAGAGAATTTTTATTTTAAAATAAATGCACACGCATTTTATTAATAAAAATTAATACTCAATAAATTGAAACTTTAAATCAAACATTTCAGAAAATTCTGTTCCTGAATTTAACATATCTTCATCTCTTTTATCATAATGCCATCGTATTTCAATGTTATGCCCTTTTTCAACTAACGATTTAATGTTTTTAAAAATATCGGCAATGTATTTGGCTGAGGTAGAGTTAAAGTAAGTGTATTTAAAAATAAAAGCAAAGTTTGAAGTATCTCCACTATGTATTTTGTTGTGTAGAGAAAGGTCTAATTTAATGATAGCATTAATTATAGGTTTGTAAAATGTGCCTGCATTTTCAGGGCGAGATTCGCCGGAAATAATAAAATTATTTTTTTTAATATCAAATTCTATTTCAGGAGAATCTTCGGTAGAATTTATTATAAGTTCATTCATGATTTTCTGTAATTTAAATTTATGAAGTTATTTCGGCTTTAAAAAAATATAAGGAAGTGTTTGAAGAATAATCTTTAAAGTGATAACTAATTTTGTTGTTGGTTTTAAGTGCTATGTCTAAAATTCCCAATCCTGCTGCATTTTCCGAAACGCGTTCTGATAAAATTTGTTCGCGGTAATTTGTTTTAAGTTCTTCTTTGCTCGAATTTATCACATTATCTAATCGTTCTTTTAAAGGATTAACATCTTTATTAAGTATAGCATTACACGTAATTATTGAGTAAGCATTGTCGCTTTTACATAATAACAGCATTGATTTAATATTGTTTTGGTTACCGTGCGAAGCATAACGGGTTACGTTTTCAACACTTTCTACTAAAACGTTATATACTTTTTTGTTTACGCCAAATGCTTCGCCAAGTTCGTTTAATTCGATTTTACTATTTAGTAAAAGTGATGTATTCATTGTATGGTCAAACCTTCCGCAGAAAGCCAACAAAATATTTGTTTTGCCCATAAAATCAAAAATTTCTATTGCGTCGGTTATATCTTTCAATGTGTTTGTATTTAAAAGTTAAACATACAAATTTGTTAGTAATTTTAACTAAACATTGATAACAAAAGTATTAAATTAATATTTATAAGTAAACTTCATAATTATTACATAACTTTTATTTAACATCAAAAACTATGTTATTTTCTATAAATATACTTTAATTTTATATTGCTATTTCTAAACTATCTAATTCAACAAGCGAAATAGTAGGAGGAATTATGCCATTATTTAATTTTGTAAGTACAAAATTACCCACTTTTTTAGCTTGGTTTTTTGTTTTAAAATAGCGGTTACCAGATATTGCAGGAATAGTTAATTGACGTATATACAAGGAGTTGTTCTGAAATATTTCATATCCAAAAGTAGAATCTGTAATGGCAATAACTTTAATACTGTATACGGTTTTATTTTTTGGGTTTTCTTCTAAACTCTTTTCCTTGTTAGTTTGAGAGCAGGAATTGACAGATAACAAACTTAAAAAAAAGATAACAAATAATAGTATGCAAGTAGTTTTGGGCATTTAAATGCTATAATAAGAATAAAATTACATGTAAATAATTTAAATAATTCAGTAATTTCTATTTTTTTTATATATTAGCTTAATTATTTTAAATTTATATTACATGAAAAAAATCTATTTAAGCATTTTGATTACTCTTTTTTCTTTACAAGTTATGAATGCACAATTAACCTTAACTAAAGCTGCTAACGAACCAGTTGTAGGAGATACCAACAAAGCCTATTTAGTTGATACAGGTTCAGTAAATATTAAAACGGTAAATGCGATTACTGGAAATAATGCTCTTTGGGATTTTTCTAATCTTACTGTCGTAAATAATTCAATTACATCAACAATATATACTTCAACCACCTCCGCTTCATCAGCAACTAATTATCCTGGTTGCAATATAGTACAAAGTGGCTCATCATTTTTAAAATCTGTTTCTACTCCTTCAATACAAACCGAACTATTAGGCACTTCATTTATTGGAGCCTCTTTAAATTTTACAAATACTGCAATCGTTGCAAAGTTTCCTTTTGCTTATTCTAATAATTATACCGACCCATACAGCGGAACTGTTACTTTTACGTCAAATGGTACTTTCTCAGGAAATGTTACTGTTAATGCTGATGGCAGTGGTACGCTTAATTTACCAAACGGACAGGTTTTTACGAATGTATTACGAGTTAAAACTACTCAAACAACTACTGCAAATGGAGTGATTTATGTTGGAAGCTTTCCAATTCCAATAACCATAAAAATTACAAATTACGATTATTACCACTCCACCCAAAAGTACCCTATTTTTAATGTAAATTACACATCAATAGCTATATTAGGGCCTACAGTTACTGCAAGCGTAAGAGCAAATACAAAGTCAACCATTGTTGGATTAAAAGAAAGTAGTTTAGAAAATAATAATTTTAAAGTTTTTCCTAATCCCGCGACAGATTATTTTACTGTAAATTTATCTAATCTAAAAAACGAGAATGGAAACATTAGCATTTACAATGTTATGGGGCAATTAGTTAAAACTATTAATTTAGGTAATGAAACAACTATAGAAAAAAATATTTCAATTTCAGAATTAAATAGTGGAGTATATCTTTTAAAAACTGTTCTCGGTATTAAATCATCTAGTAATAGATTAGTTAAAGAATAATAGAATTTATAAACCAATTAAAAAAAACCGAAATAAATAGTTTCGGTTTTTTTTTTATATTTGCAGCGCAATTGGTTTTCTTTAATCGGAAAATAATAGGGAATAACGTGAAAATCGTTAACAGTACCCGCTGCTGTAAGTTCTAAAAACACTTTGTCATTCTCAGCCACTGTATTAATTACGGGAAGGCGACAAAGTTAGAACGAGTCAGAAGACCTGCCAAAAGCAACACAGTTTAACGCTATCGGGAGGTGTAGTTGAGAACGACTAAAATGTATCATTAAATTGAATGTGTTTTTATATAAGCAATTTGCTTATCAATTATTTTTTATAATTGGTGCAATATTATTTTGTTCAACAAAAGTAGTAGCGCAAGATACAATTGCCTTAAAGGAAGTAGATGTTGTTGCAAAAAAAATAATAGTATCGCAAATTGGTAAAAAAACAGAAGCAGTAGATTCAACCCTTAAACAGCAATTTAAGTTTAATTCAATAGCCGATGTGTTAAATTTTAACTCAACAGTATTTATAAAAAATTACGGCCCGGGCGCCTTAGCCACAACTTCCCTTAGAGGCGGCAATGCTAGCCAAACAGCTATTTTGTGGAATGGTTTTAACATACAAAATGCTATGCTAGGGCAAATAGATTTAAATTTATTACCAAGCGTTTTGTTTGATAATGTTGAGGTAGAGTACGGCGGTAGTAGTAGTAATTGGGGTAGTGGTTCTGTTGGCGGAAGCATACATTTAAACAATGCTTTAAAATTTAATAGAGGATTGTTTACAGCTATAAATACAAGCAGTGGTAGTTTTGGTTTGTTTAATGCTAGTACACAACTTAATTACAGCGCCAAACGATTAATAACTTCTACAAAAATTTATACAAATTCCTCAAAAAATAATTTTATTTATAAAGATACTTTAGATAAAGAAAATCCCAATAAACAAGCTCAACATGCGGCATATAAATTTTTTGGTTTGTTGCAAGAATTTAAATTTTTAATAACTAAAAAACAATTTTTAACGGTTAATGCTTGGTTAACGGCTAATAATAGAGAGTTGCCAACATTTTATAAATATACAGTAAGTAAACAATATCAATACGACGAAAGCCAGAGACTTACTGCCAATTACACGTATGTTTTAAATAAATACACGTGTAATGTTCGTTCGGCTTTTTTTAACGATGTTTTAAATTATACAGATAGTTTAGCGTCCATTTTTTCAAAAAGCAAAGTGCAAACTATTATAATAGAAAACGAACATTTTTTTAAATGGCTTTCTAATCAGCAATTGAATGTGGGTATTAACGCAACATCAAATACAGCCTATACAAAAAATTATGAGGGAACAAAAAATTTAAATAAACTATCAATTGTTGTTGGAAATAAAGGCGAGTATTTAAATAATAAATTAATTATTTATTCTCAATTAAGAGGCGAATACTACAGCACACAAGTCAAGCCTATTACTGGCAACATAAGCGCAACTTATTTTTTATTTAAAAATATAACGTCTAAAATTAACGTTGCTAAAATTTACCGTATGCCAACCTTAAATGAATTGTATTGGCAGCCAGGCGGCAACGTAAATTTAAAACCCGAACAAGGTTGTACCTTTGAAGGAGAATTAGTTTATAAAAAGCAATGTAATAAAATTTTAGTATCTGTTTCGGGCGCGGCATTTAGCCGAAAAATTGATAATTGGATTTTATGGGTACCGGGAGGGAATGGCAGTTCGCAACCAATTAATATACAACAGGTATGGAGTAGGGGAACCGAAACAAGTTGGAAACTAATGTATCAAAAAAATAAATTTAAAACATTTACAAATCTTTCTACTAGCTATGTTTTATCAACTGTTCAACGTAATACTCAGGAAAATAATAATACCAAAAACAAACAATTAATTTATACACCACGTTATTGTGTTAATTCAAATTTTTCGATTGGATATGATAGGTTAATTTTAACTTACTACCATCAATATATTGGTTATCGTTTTACAACCAGCGATAACACGCAATGGCTAAACCCTTATCACTACTCATCATTACGGCTTAATACTACACTAAATTTAAATCAAAGCGCTTTAGTTTTTTTTGTTGCCTGTAATAATTTATTTAATAATAATTATACCATTATTGCCAATCGCCCAATGCCTTTAAGAAATTATGAAATTGGAATTTCAATGCAATATCGAAAAACAAATGGTGGCTGAGCGTGTCGAAGTCATAACTAATAAAATTAAACCAATAACTAACCACATAAAAAACAAACATGAAAAAAACAATTACTCTTTTAGCATTAGTGCTAACAACAACAATTACAAAGGCTCAAACTACAGCCGATTTACAAAACCTAACTTTATCCCCAAATACTTATTGGAATGGCTCTACAAGTAACCCAACTGTAAGTACTGTAGGTACCTTTACAAGCGGCAACTGTATTTTTCCAAATGCCTATACCGGAAGCTCTGGAATTTTTAGTGGATATTGGGCAAATGGTTGGGCTTATAGTAACATGAAAGATAGTACCGCCGCTGGTTTAGGTAATCAATATAGCGCACGTACCGCCGTAGGTTATACCAATTCTACCATTTATTCATTAGGGCAAGGTGGCTCAATATTAAAATTTAATGCCACTGCTCAAGGCAAACAAATGGCAGGTTTTTATGTAACCAATAACACATATGCCGCCATAAGCATGCGCAATGGCGATATGTTCGGTAAAAAATTTGGTGGAGTAAGCGGAAACGATCCGGATTGGTTTAAACTAAAAGTACAAAAATATTTAGGCGGAATTTTATTTCCGGATAGCATTACCTTTTATTTAGCCGATTACCGTTCGTCCAATAATAGTTTAGATTCAATTGTTAAAACGTGGCGATATGTTAACTTAACAAGTTTAGGAAATGTTGATAGTTTGGTATTTAAGCTTACATCAAGCGATAACAGTGGGGGCTATATGAACACTCCTAGCTATTTTTGTTTAGATAATTTTACAACTTTAAACACTGTAACAGGTATTACTAAAAATTCAATTGAATCAAATTTATATTTGTATCCAAATCCAACGGCTAACGAATTAAATATAGATATTCACCAAAATATTTCCAATCCTGTAAATATAAAACTTTTGGATTTTGCCGGAAAAGAAGTGTTTTCTAAAACTTCTGAACTGCTTAAAAATAACATTGATTTAAGTAATTTACAACAAGGCATTTATTTTGTTGAAATTCAAATTGACGGAATTAAAGTCGTTAATAAAATTATTAAGCGTTAATCATTTATAAATACCAAACACAGCAGGTATTTTATTTAATTCGGGAGTACTACTTTTTTTCCATTCAGCTATTGATTTACTAATCAATAGCTGTTTTGGCGTTGTAATGTCAATGCCAACAAACAAAAGGGTTTGTGGTAATAAATTATTTAACAAAGTCTCAAAAAAAGAAACGTTGCGATAAGGCGTTTCAATAAAAAATTGTGCCTGTTGGTTTTTATAAACTAATTGTTCTAATTCCTTTAATCGCTTTATTTTTTTATCTTTTTCAATGGGTAAATAGCCTGTAAATGCAAAATTCTGTCCGGTAAAACCGCTTGCCATTATACTTAATACAATTGAGCTAGGGCCTGCCAAAGGTACAACTTCAATATTTTGCTGATGTGCCAGTTTTACTACTTCAGCACCGGGGTCGGCAATACCGGGGCATCCCGCGTCGCTCATTAAGCCTACATTTTGCCCCTGTAAAAGCGGTTGTATTAATTCGGCAATCGAAATTTGTTTGGTATGCTCGTTTAACTCAACAATTTTTGCTGCTTCAATTTTTGGATATTGAAAAAATTTTAAAAAACGCCTCGCAGTTTTTGCATCTTCGGCAATAAAATGTGTTAGACTTTTTATTATTTCAAAATTATAAGTAGGGATAAAATTATTTTCATTCCCCTCTGCAATTGGTACAGGTAATAAATATAACTTTCCAAAATTAGAATTCACTTAAAGGCTGTTTAATTTTTCCCATTATTTAAATTATGATTAATTTTTGTTTTAATTCCGAAGAAATTATACACTCATAAAAAAATAAATCATTTACATTCGATCCATTCGGGGTCGTACAATTTTTTGATAATATTTCTGTTTTTATTAACATTTGATGCTTTTGGCATCACTACACATTATAAAATTTAATTTTAAATGGGTTATATTTTTTATGTAATAATTTGTCGCAATCGTTTTAAAAATGTAGTCCAACAACAAAAAAGCAATTTTTCGGAATGATTGTTTTAGTACGAAGATTTTGTATTACTTCTTCCTAAATTTTTACCGTAACCCGGGCTCATGTTGTAACGCAACATTACTTCTAAACCACCGTTACGCTTACTGGCAGGCGTTAATGCCGATACATTTATATCATACGATAAACCTAAAGAGTATTTATCGTATTGGTATAAAATACAAGGTATAACAGCATCTTTATAACGGTACTGCACGCCCAACGCAAATGCCGAAGGTTTTTTAATACCGGTAACTATTGATTGGTCTACCAATACAAATTTATACATTGCACCAAGCACAAACTCGCTGCTCGGGCCTTGGCGCATAACAATAAAACTTGGCATAACCGATTGTTTACTGCCGGGTATATTAAAATCGCCGTTAAAATGTAAAATGTAACGGGTTTCTAATTTTTCTGATGTAATGATAAACGAATTAAGCGGCAAGCCAAAATGGTAAAGCGAAAAGCCTGCATTAAATTTATTACCGTCTTTTGCACTAATAAATTTTTCGCTTTTGGCATAATTAAAATTTCCGCCAAAACCTAAATCATAACTTGTAATAGAACTGCGCGGCGCCATTTCGCCACTCGGCAAGGATGGGTCATATTGGTAACCAGTGTATTGCTTGTCCCACTTTAAATTATCGGTATTAATAGTTTTATAATTAAAACCGCCTTGTATGCCTGCACTAATTTTTAATAATTTATTAATTTTTACTAAGCCGCTTATGCCAAGGTTTGGGTTTAAGTTGCTTAATTTTGCATCGCCAGCTTGGTCTCTAAAAACATTAAAAGCAACTGTAAAGTATCCGCCTCTTAATTTTTTAGCTTTTATAGCCTGCTCAAAGCCTAAACCAAAAGTTTGGTAACTTTTAGCAACACTGCCCCATTGGCTTCTAAAGCTGGCAATTACTTTAGTATCGTATTGCACGCCCGCTAATGCAGGGTTTATAATGCTTCCCATTTCAGAATATTGCGAAAAATGAATATCCTGCGCATTAGCCAATTGGCTTGCAAAGCTTATAACTATAAGCGATTTTATTATATTTTTTGTATACATAATCTCCTTTACCTTATTAATGTTACGTTTCCTTTACTACTAAAGCCCTTGCCGTCGTAGGTTTTACCCTCAAGCCGGTAAACAAAAACATCAGTGTTCATATCCTGTCCATTAAAAGTACCATCCCAACCTTTATTAATGTCAGTGGTTTCAAATACTTTTTGCCCCCAACGGTTAAAAACCATAAAGTTTAAAGTTTCTAAACACACTCCGCGTACATACAGTATATCATTAATAGCATCTTTGTTGGGCGAAAAGGCTGTAGGCACAAACATTTCTCCGCAATCATCTATCACTATAATATTTACCGTATCGTTAGAAAAACACTGCCTACTATTATATCCTGTTACTATATAAGGCGTATTTATTAAAGGCTTAACCGTAACCGTAGGGCTGGTTAAGGATGTTATCTTGTAATTAGGCGACCAGATATACGATTTTGCCCCAAAAGCATACATGGTGACGGACTGTCCAAAGCGTATAGTTGTATCAGCATGTAATTGCCCCACTAATGCACCGGATATGTAAACGGGGCCTATAGTTGTATTAGGTACATCAACTACTTTTATCATATTATTTATGGCAAGGGTAGCACTACTGCCAGCCGGTTTAGCATATGGATTAGAAACAACCAATTTAACCCAAAATTTGCCAGGCAAATTATAACAAATTGTAGGACTAGAAAGTGTTGAGGTAGAGGGTGATCCCCCTAAAAATGTCCAATTATATTTTTGCGGCCCACCCGATGCTGTATCCGATTGATTTAAAAAAGTAATACACTCTCTGCTACATATAGTGTCATTAGCTGTTGCTGTTGTAAAATGAACAGATGCCAATGTTACCGACCTACAGTCCACCGCCAGTACCGAAACCGTATCGACTCGCCTACAACCGGGTATGCCATTATAACCACTTATAACAGTATAGGTTTGTACTTGTGATGTCCAAGGTGTAGCCGAGTACTGAAATGCTGCTACGGTAATTGTACTTGTTTGACCGTTTGTTGGATTAGCTGTTAATATTGGATTATATGGAGTTGTATAGGGTGGTATCCACGTAAAGGTGGGTACTACACCCGGTATAAAAGGATTTTGGTTAGCTGCGCTTAAATATAAATTTATTTCTGGCCCTGTTTGGTTACCCACAAAACAAACTGTGTTGGTTGGCAAACCATTAATAGTTGGTATAAAAACTGCTGTTAATGGTTGCGGCAACACGGTTACCGTAACCAAACGAGGTAAAGATACACAGGCTCGGTTATCAAAAATTTCAACCGAATACGTACAGGTTACAGTTGGGAAGATAGTTACTGTAGGGTTATAAGGATTATCGATACTTAAAGGAACAGGATCGTACCAATTATATGTTTGTATGGGTAAAACCGCCAAGGTGCCAATATTAGATACATATAATTTTAAGGAGTCGCCAATACAAATAATTGGTTGTTTGGGAATAATACTCATTGTAAATTGTGGTATTACTGTAACACAAACTACAGCAGAACCTGAACACACAGACGTGTTTCCGGTTACTGTGTAACAGGTAGAAACCGGTGGACGAACACATATTGGACCTAAAGAACCGGACATGGTACTAGGTATATAAACGCTCCACACATAAGTGGATGCACCAGAGGGAACTAAGCAAACGGGATGCGTATATTGAGGATAATTACTGGCCATACAAGTTGTTTGGCTGCTTTGAGAAACCATAATTGCTAATGGCGCTAAAGTAGATATGTTTATGGCACCAACTATTATACAGCCTACACCGCTACTGGCAGTATACTGGTAAGAACCCGGACCAACAGAAACAGAAGGTTGATTAATAGGAGCTCCAAAGCCTGTGCCTGTCCATGTATAATTACTGGCACCCACGGCAGTTAAGGTAGAGTTAAAACCTGCACACACAGCGGTTGAAGTTGCCATAACGCTAACTGCCGCGCCACTGCCCATGCTTACGGTAATGTTTGCGGTGCCTGTGCAACCTGCACCATTGTCTCCCACTACTGTATAGGTTGTAGCTACAGAGGGCGTTGCGGTAACCGGCGAACCATTTGCAGAACTTAACGTAGAGGAAGGGCTCCAGGTGTAATTTGTTGCGCCACTTGCAGTAAGCGTTACAGGTTGCCCCGGGCAGGTAGTAGCCGAAGAGGCTGTAAGCGTTAATGATAGGCCTGTACTAATACCTACAGGTATTGTAGTGGAACCGGTACAACCGGCATTATTTCCAAAAACAGTATAGGTACTGGCAACTGTTGGATTTACAATAACAGAGGTGGCAGTTCCGGTAGAGATTATACTAGAGGGTGGTGCAACAAACGTATAATTAGTAGCTCCGGTTGCAGATAAAGTTACTGGTGAGCCTGAACAGCCTGCAGTTGGGCTTGCCGCACCGGTAATAGTTAAATTTGAACCAATTACAACATTACAGGTAGCAAAAGCTGTACATGACCCAATTGTAGTTAAAACAGAATAAGTTGTATTAGCACCTGGGCTAACCACCTCGGTAGAGGCTGTGCCTAAAGGAGTAATGCCTGTAAACCATTGGTAACCGGAACCTGTAGTTGAATTAGCTATTAATGTTGCTGAGCCACCCACACAAATTGTTTGCGAAGGAGCAACTATAGTAACAGTTGGTGTAGTATTAACAGTAACAGTTTGTGTTGCGGAATAAGTAGGCACTACACCAACAAAACCAACTACTCCAACGGTATAAACCCCGGCACTAGGATAAGTAATAGTACCTGTAATACCAAGCGCAGTAGTGCCTGAAATAGTAGCCGCAGGGCTTGATCCCCATACAAAATTAGTTGTACCTGAAGTAGTACCGGACAGCGTTGCAAGAATACCCACGTTGCTACACACTGTTGAAGCAGTAGTAAGTGAAAGAGTGGCAGATGGTTTAAATAAGATTACATCATCTATTGCTATGGATGGGTCACTGCCTGTTGGATCATTATTTTGCCATTTGAAACCGACTTTTACAGTTGGGTTGTTGTTTACTGTAGCTGGTAAAGCGAAAGTAATAGTTGACCAATTGCCTTGGGGTGTGCAAGAAGCTGCCGCTGTGGATAGTAAATTTCCTAAACTAACCCACGCAGCACCATTGTTTATAGAATACATTGCTTCACAAAAATCCATTCCGGCAATGCCATCAACTAAATAACTAAATGAAAGAGATACACCAGTTTGTCCGGTACAATTAATAGTAGGTGATTCTGATCTTTTGTTAGTATTTGCGCCTGCACCAGCCAAGTATGCTGCACCAGGATCAGTAAAAGGACCACCTAAATTAGACCCAATATGTAGTGTTCTATTCGTTAAACCCGTATTATTTAAACACCCGTCTCCGCAAATCCCAAAGCCCATGCCAGCTTCTGTAGCACTTATAAACCATTGGTTAGCTTGTGCCCCATTTCCAGGTGCAGCAGCAATGGTTGTTATTGCCCAAGCACCATTTGAAGCAGTTGGAGCACTTGCGGCAGAGTTACCTTGACTACAACCAGCACCAAAAGTCTCTGTCCAAAAAGTTTGAGCTAAGTTATTTTTAGGAAATAAAAAAATAAGTACAAAAAAACAAGAATATAATATTCTATTCATAATAGGGAGTTATATAATTTGCTAATTTACAAAAAATTGTTGATGATTGCTAATTTTTTACTCGGTTAAACACCAATTTTACTAACTAATAATTGTAAATAAAATTTGAAGGAATAATTTGACATAGATTTCAAATTATTCTTAGATAAAGGCTTGTCACATCGAGTAGTTTTGCTGCCTCTTCGCAAAACGTATTGAGAGGTCTTTTTAAAAGTGTTCTCAATAAAGCAAAAATGTATTGTATACATTTTGACCAGTTTGTGTAAAAGATAAGAGGTGAATTTTTCGGCTCGAACCGGACATAATTAAACTATTTTATTAAAGCTAGTGGTATTATAAACTTTGCAATATTATTTTCTAATAAAGAAAATACAAATTATTAACATCGCTAAAATTAAACCTAAAAAATACTCACTTTTGTTTTTTAAAGAGTTCTAAAAAAATTATGCAATTAAAATATAATTTAAAACCAAAAGCAATTTTGCTTTTACAAGACGGGAAAGTGTTTGAAGGTAAAGCGGCGGGCAAAATTGGTACTACTACCGGCGAAATTTGCTTTAATACAGGTATGAGTGGGTATCAGGAAATTTTTACAGACCCATCGTATTACGGACAAATAGTAGTAATGACTAACCCTCACATAGGTAATTATGGTATTGAAGAAACTGAAGTGGAGAGCGATAGCGTAAAAATTAGTGGAATGGTTTGTAAAAAATTTAATACCGGATTTTCGCGTGTGCGTGCACAAAAAAGTTTGCAAACTTATTTTGAAGAAAATAACATCGTGAGTATTAGCGATGTTGATACTCGCGCAATTGTACGTTACATTAGAGAAAAGGGCGCAATGAATTGCATTATTTCGTCGGAGATTACAGAAATTGATGAATTAAAAAAAATACTGAATAAAGTGCCTAGCATGGAAGGGCTTGAATTATCAAGTAAAGTAGCCACAAAAACAGCTTACAATTTTGGTAACGAAAATAGTAAATACAAAGTTGCCGTTATTGATTTTGGTGTTAAGAAAAATATTTTACGTTCTCTTGCCGAAAGAGATTGTTATTTAACTGTATTTCCAATGAATAGTTCTGTTGAGGAGGTTTTAGCATTTAAACCAAACGGTATTATGCTTACTAATGGACCAGGAGATCCGGCTGTTATGACAAAAGAAACTGAATTGGTAAAAGAATTGGTAAATACCGGAACCCCTGTTTTTGGAATTTGTTTAGGCCATCAACTGCTGGCACAATCGCAAGGTATAAGTACTTTTAAAATGTATGCAGGGCATAGAGGTATAAATAGTCCTGTAAAAAATTTAATAAGCGGTAAAAGTGAAATTACATCTCAAAACCATGGTTTTACTGTAAGTGTAGAGGATGTAACTAACAATAAAAATGTTGAGGTTACACACGTAAACCTAAACGACCATACTATTGAAGGCATTCGATTAAAAGATAAAAAAGTGTTTTCGGTGCAATACCATCCCGAGGCTTGTCCGGGGCCGCACGATTCGCGTTATTTGTTTGACGAGTTTGTAGGGAGTTTTAGCGGTAACTAAAATTATTTCCCTGAACCCTCTTGAATTTTAAGGTACTTATTTGTATTTGCAGGATCTACCAGCATTAATAGTTCGGCAGATTTGGTTTTTTCCTCAGGTGTACCACCTTGAAAAATCTTTACCAATTCGTCGGTTTTAGCATTAAAAAACAGTTGCATATTAAAGGATGCAGGTCTGGCGGCATAAACGGGTTTAAGAAGTTCTAAAGAATTTAAAAGATTGGCTCTTCCTTCATCCACTTTTTCGTTCATAATATCTAATCCATTTCTGCAAAATTGGTACATACAATCGCGAATGCCTTTGTATAAAGGTTGTAACGTGTTTTCTACTAACCAATATCGATTTTTATTACTTTCGCCACTACGCCAGCCTTTTTCAGAAGCAGTTTGTGCATTATTTACAATTAATTGAGCTTTTTGCCAATTTTCCGTTCCACCAAGAGGCGAAAAACTGTCGTAATCTGTTGCTAAAACAACATACGCGTAATAAGCAAGCACCGAAGTTAAATTGTTTTGAAAAGTAGTTAATTGAAAATCTAACTGAGAAAATTGTTGAAATTTGAATTGAAAATTATCATCTTCATAATTAAAAACAGGTGTAAAATAGGAACTTTTAAATGTAGGGCGACGGCTTTGAACTTGAATAGAGGCGGAATATTCTTCTTCGCTAATTTTTGATTTTATGACAATTAAAAAAGAACAATCAACTTTTTCTTGAAAGGTGAAATTATCTTTTGTCCATTTTGTGTTATTCATAAACTCAAAAATAGATTTTTGCAATTGGTCAAAAATTTGTTTTTCGGCAGTACCTTGTATTTGTGAGGTATTAATATTTACCTGGCAATTTAATTCTTGCGAAAAATAATTGTAATTAATAACAATTAAAAAAAGAAATATTATTTTTTTTATGTTCAATTTAATATTGTGTTAAATTATTTTTTTTCGTTATTGCGAGGTACCAAGCTGTGTTTAATTAAATATAGCTTCACTTAATTGGCAATGACGAGGTTTTATCTTTTAGGTTTAATTATCTTTTGTAAAATCTATAATGTAATTTACAATATCAATTGCCAATTTAGATTTAGTATTTAACTCAAAATTAGTTATTTTATTGTGTTTATCAATAATTGTAATTTTATTATTATCCGAACCCAATCCGCTGTTTTTTTCGGTGGCAGAGTTTGCAATTATAATATCTAAGTTTTTGTTTTTTAATTTTTCGGTAGCATATTCAGTAATATTTTCAGTTTCTAAGGCAAAACCCACTAAACATTGGTTAGTTTTTAATTTGCCCAGTTCAGCCAAAATATCGGTAGTTTTTATCAGTTCAAGCGCCAGTTTTTCACTTTTCTTTTTTATTTTTTGTTCGCTAAATTTTTCAGGAGTATAATCTGCCACTGCGGCGCTGCAAACTATAATATTTTTATTTTGAAAGTTTAAAATACAAGCATTTAGCATTTGCTTTGCACTTATAACATTTATTATGTGTATGGATTTGTTTACTAATTCTTCGCTACTGGGTCCTAATACTAATGTAACTTCGGCTCCCATTTGGCTGAGTTGGTTGGCAATGGCAATGCCCATTTTGCCGCTGCTTCTATTGCCAATAAAACGAACTGGGTCAATAGCTTCGTAAGTTGGCCCGGCATTTACTAAGGCTTTTTTGCCGTGTAAAGGAAGATGAGTTGAATAAAAATTTTTTAAAAATAAAATAATCGTTTCGGGTTCTGCCATTCTGCCTTCGCCAATTAAACCGCTTGCTAATTCACCGTTTTCGGCAGGAATAATAAGATTACCAACCGAAACTAATTTTTGCAAATTTTGAATAGTGGTGGTATGTTGGTACATTTCTAAATCCATTGCAGGAGCTACAATAGTTTTGTTTTTTGATGATAAATAGGTGGCTAACAATACCGAATCGCACAAACCGGTTGCCATTTTAGCCAGTGTATTGGCGGTAAGCGGGGCTATTAAAAACACATCGGCCCATTCGGCTAATTTTACATGATTGTTCCAGTTATTATTAGCGTCAAAAAAATCGGTAATTACTGTGTTTTTACTAAGTACCGATAATGTTTGCGGGGTAATAAATTCGAAAGCGGCTTTTGTTAAAATCACTTTTACTTCAGCCCCTTCTTTTATAAATAAGCGTACTAAATGAGCGCATTTGTATGCTGCAATGCCGCCAGTAATGCCTAAAAGTATTTTTTTGTTGTTTAGCATTTAAAACAAAAAGGCAGTAAGTTTTAATTACTGCCTTTTTTAAAAATTCATTTAGATATTAAACTGTTGTATCTTTTAAAGGATTTCGGAAATATACTTTATCATCTAAAAATTCCTGTATAGAAATTAAAGCCGGTTTAGGTAATTTTTCGTAATGCTTAGAAATTTCAATTTGTTCGCGGTTTTCAAAAACCTCTTCTAAATTATCAGTATGGTTACTAAATTCTTGTAATTTACCTGTTAATTCTTCTTTTAATTCAGAACTAATTTGATTAGCACGCTTACTCATTATAGAAATTGCTTCGTAAATGTTACCGGTTACCCCATCAAATTTACGAATATCGCGAGTTACAATACTTTGTTCGGCGTTTGTTTTTTTAAAATCCATCTTAGTTTAATTTTTCTTTTAATCGTTTACAACTGGTGTATATATTTTCTGCGCGGCTAAGGTACGAACTTTTCGGGTATAAATCAACAAATTTGACATAATTTTCGATGGCACCGTCTAATCTCTCTCCCTTTTTTTGCTGAATACTGTTTATTGCTAATGAATAATAGGAATCAATAAGCATATACATCATTTCATCATTTAGTGTGCTTGAGGGGTATTCTTTAATAAAATTTTTTGTAACCACAATCACAGCTTTCCAATCGGAAAGCTTATAATATTGTTTTACTATTTCGTAATCTTTTTTTTCTAATTTGTTATGTAATTTGTCAATTATAATGTTGCAACTGTCAATTCGAGGACTTTCGGCATAAATATCTATAAAGGATTGAAATTCTTTTATGGCATTTTTAGTGCTCGTTTGGTCTAATTTATAGGGGGCTGAGGTTAAAAAATAACAATACGCGTTCATAAAATAACATTCTTCGGCATGTTTGCTGGCGGGAAACTGGCGTGTAAAATTTTTAAAATGATATTGGCTTAAAATGTAATCGCCAAGATTGTACTCGCTCCAACTGTAATAATAATATACCTCTTCGGCTTTATCGGTGCCTTTAACAACCGGAATTAATTCTTCGTATAATTGCGATGCTTTTATGTATTGTTCTTTATCGTAATATTCTTTTGCTTTGGTTAATTTAAGTTCGTAATTGGTGCTTTTTAGTAGACGATTAAATTTATCGCAAGAGGCAAATAATATGCCCAGCGCAATTAAACCAATAAAAATTTTATTTTTTAGAAATAACAAGCGTGTAAAAATACATTTTTAAACTAAAAAAGCCCTGCATTGTGCAAGGCTTTTTAATTAAATGATGTTAAAAAAATTATTGATTAATAACTTTTACAATTTTTGTTGCATTGTTACTATCAGTAATTTTTATAAAATAGTTACCAATAGCTTGGTTTGTTAAATCAATTATTACATTAGCATTAGCAGATGTTTGTGTTGAAATAACTGAGCCTAACATATTATAAACTGTAATTGTATTGCTACCTTCTAAATTAGCAATTGTAATTTTACCGTTAACAGCAGGATTAGGGAAAGCAATTATACCAGCGTTTAAAGTATTATTTTTTAAACCTACTGAACAGATTGATGCAGTTACTGTTAATGTTTTTGTATCTACAGATGAAGTTGCCATTACAGAATTTGATTTTACAGTAGATAGTTTAGTGTAATTTAAAGTTAAAACACCATTAAATGCCGCAGAGGTTGTATATGTTTTTGATGGACTTGTAACAGTAGATGTTGGAGAACCATCGCCAAAATTCCAAGAATAAATATTTAAAGGTGCTGGAGTTGTTGTATTTGAAAATGGAACCCAATATGGGTGAAACTGATTGTAATTAAATTGACGGTTAGTAGCCCAAGCAGACGTAGTGTTAGTGTAATTAAAGCTTGCATTTGTACAAACTGTAGCAGGTGCTGTTGCGTTTGCAACTAAACTAAACGATACACGTGGTGCAACCATAAATTCAACATCGGAAGTACCACCTGTGCTAGGTAAAGTAAATTGATTAGTTGTTGTAGTAAAATTACCAGTTGAACTAACACGTAAATAACCAAAACCTTCGCCAAATTTACAAGATGTTAAAGTAGTTGTTGAAGTAGCTGTATTAGCGTTATTCATGAAGGCTTTAATTGTATCACCAACAGTGTAATTGCAACGTACTAATACTGCAAAATCGCCAGTAACTGTTTTTGGTAAACCGAAATTACCACCTAAAAAGTAGCCAGCAGTACCTGTAGTAATTGCAGAAACTGAATCTAATGGAGGAAAAACCGGTAAACCAGAAGTTACATTACATAAATACATCATTACAGTAACAGAAGCACTAGTAGAACTTCCTTTGCGAGCGGCAATACACTCTAAACCAGTAACTATTACTGTACCTGTATTAGCAAAACGAGAACCCATGTGAGATACCCCACCACCTGGAGATTGGTACGAATAAAAACTTTGTTTTGAAGGGTTATTACGATATGCATGTTTTTTATAAAAATACCAAAGCGTATCTTGAGCAATAATAGAAGATACTTTTTCGCCAACCGAAGTTGCTGAAGCATTGTAGTTTTTATTAACCGGATTAAAATCAGCTGGCTGAGCTACAAAATTTGTGTTAGTAGCTTTTACTGCATTTTTAATATATGCAGGTTGTTCCAATAACTGTATTTGTGCGCTAACCGCGCTTGAAGTTACTACAGTTATAGCAACTATAGAAAGTAATTTTTTTATCATAATTAATTTGTTTTATAAGTTATTTGTTAAATTTAAAACAAATTTTAATACAAAATCTTAAATTAGTATTAAATGTTACCAAAAGTTTAATTTTTTAACAATTTAACGGTATTTAATCCAGTATTAAATAAAATATCTAAGATATTTAAATTTGGAATAAAGGAGAATTTATTTTCAAAAGTTTGATAATATGGAACATTTAAAGTTTTGCTAACAACGTTATCGTTATTAAAACTTAGTTTAGGGTGGATGGTTTCTCGTAAATCGATACCATTAAATTTTTTTTCAAACAAAGAAGTAAATACTAGTTGCTTTGGCTGTTTTAGTAACTTTAAAATAAGTTGTAACTGACTTAAATTAAATTGAAATAAATTTTGAAATTCAGAAGTATAAAATTGTTTAATGTCGTCTTCAAAAAACTCAAAATAGGGCGAGTTTTTATAGGCACTTATTATAGCCCTCCAATGTTGTTTTTGCCAATTTTCTTTGTAAGAAATTTCAACATCAGTAATAATTTGCTTGCTATTGCCATTAATAACTGGAATAGATAAATTTAAAACACCGTTAGCCGTTAAAATTTGTGTTCGATTTTTAAAACTTTGTTTTTGGTAATGTTCATGTTTTTCAATTAAAATATTTCCATAATTAAAAACATAATAAAAATAATGCAAATTTGGCCAGTAAGCGGTGCTTAATAATACGTTCATTTTTTAGCTCGTTTTATTATACCTATTACTTTTCCAACAATACACGATTGCGGTAAAAATCCCCAAATTCTACTATCATTTGTATTATCGCGATTATCGCCCATTACAAAATAATAATTTTGTTGTACAATATAGTTTTTAGTAAATACATTATTTATAAAAATGCTATCATTATTTACAATTAAACTATTTTTTTCATACACTTCAATAATTGTTTTATACAAATCTATTGTTAAAGAATCTAATAGCAACGTATCATTTTTTTTCGGAATGTAAAGTTTACCGTAATTGTCTTTATTCCAACCATAGTTTAACGAAAAAGGAAAACAGGTAACGTCAAAATTATTTTTACTTAAAGGTTTTAATTCTACTTTTTTTATATGTTCATTTATTGTTAAACTATCCGCTTGATTTTTTGTAAGTGAAAAATTATAATCGTTATCGCTTGAAATACCTCCACCTTCGTTTAAATAATATCGTATTTTAAAATTGCTATCTATTTTAAATTTTTCGGTTTGTATGTAATAATTGTGCTTTGTGGTTAAGGTATCCGTGTATTCTTTATTGTTTACAAACACGGTTTTATCTTTAATTTCCAAGCTATCCCCAGCCATAGCAATAATGCGTTGTATAAAGTAAGTGTTTTTTTTAAGACTGTCATTTCCAGGATAATTTAAATAAATACAATCGTTTATTTTGTAAGCGTTTGCAAATTTTTTAATAAATAAAACATCGCCCACGTTAAAAGTCGATTGCATATCGTTAGCGTTTACTTTAACAATATCAAAAAAAATAAATTTAAAAATTATAAAAAGTAGTAATGCTAAACAAGCGCCAATAAACCATTTTAATTGTTTAATGTATTGGAATATTTGTTTTAGTAATGGCAAGGTAAATAGAACTCTGATTTTATAAATAAAATTAATGAATAGTTTTTAAATATTTTTTTGAAAAAAGCTTAAAATGTGGTTAACTTGATAGAAATTAAAAATTGTGTTTACTTTTTTCTCTAATGAAAAAAAAGTAACAAAAAAAATCAAAGCTTCATATAATTTTGCTAAGGTCGAGTTCGCACTAAAGCCTGATGATTTAAGCGCTTTGCGAGAGGCAAAAATCATCTCTCTTACGAGCATGCGCTTTTTAATGCAAACCTACGTTAACGCTAAATTTTATGAGGTCGTAAGCTCCGTAAATTTACTTCTTCACTTTTGCCAACTTCAATTTACGTTTATTATTCCAACGGTTTGTTCCCCAAATGGCTAATACGCCTATTATAAATGGAATTTTAATAGAATGTAAATTACCATCGTCAACATAACACAAAAAGCGTTCCCATCTAAATTTACCATTGGTACTATTTTTAGTTAGAGATTTTAAAATGGAGCGTCCGCTTACTTGATTTTTTTCGGGATATTTCATACTAAACCACACAAAAAAAGGCGAGCCAACAATGTGATCAAAAGGTACTAAGCCCCAACTACGGCTATCTGCCGAGTTGTGGCGATTATCACCCATCATAAAAAAATAATCTTGCTTAAAGGTGTAACTTGTAATTGGTTCGCCATCGTACAATACCTGTGCCCCTTGCTTTGTTACCTGATGTATACCATCGTCATAAGTATTTAACACTTTTTCATACAAACAAATGTTATGCGTGTCAATAGGTATTGTTAATCCTTGTTTGGGAATAAGTAAAGGCCCAAAGTTATCATTGTTCCAAGGATAAGAAGTATAATGTGGAAAAATACGAGGATCGTATTCACCTTCTTTTTGGCAATATTTTTTTATAGAAACTACGCCTTGCATTTCTTTTACTTTTTCGGCAACATCAGCAGGCATATTTAAAAAGTAAGTGGTAGTATCGCCATTTTTAATTAAATCTTCGCGAACTACTTCATCGGCATAAATATCTAATTTATCTAACAATTCTAAATTAGATAGTGTGTAAAATTTTTCTTTACTCATTATTATTTCGCCAAACAATGCGTTGGTTGTTTTTACATAATAATAATGTTGCGCTTTTTTTGGCATTTCTTGTTTTGTGCCATTAATATTTACCTCGCCGTTAATAACGGAAAATTTATCTCCTGCAATAGCAACGCAACGTTTTACATAATGTTCGCGCTTATCTACCGGACGAGCAGCAAT
Organism: Bacteroidota bacterium; assembly: GCA_043772435.1. GTDB lineage: Bacteria > Bacteroidota > Bacteroidia > B-17B0 > Aurantibacillaceae > Aurantibacillus. Next base: position 25,563 of record JAYVGH010000123.1, on the reverse strand, counting down.
TTTACCAACACTATTATTTTGCAAACTGTTGTTTGGGTTGTTCATATAATCGCGAGCCATTCTTAAATAAAACGCATCGTTTTTTAAAGAGTCGTTCTTACTGCCATCACTCTTCATATCTTGCGCTAAATCGCGAACGGTTTGATAATAACTTCTATCTTGAAAATTTAATAAAACAGTATCTCCATCAGGATAATTAAACACCACGATATCGCTATTATTTACTTTGCCAAAACCAGGTAAACGAAAGTAGGGTAGTTTTATCCACTCTAAATACGATTTTGAATTTATTACCGGAATTGTATGATGTGCAAAGGGAAACGACAATGGTGTTTGAGGGATTTTTGGACCATAAGCAAATTTATTTACGAATAAAAAATCGCCTACCATTAAACTTTTTTCTAAAGAGGAAGTTGGAATTGTAAAGGCTTCAATAAAATAACCACGAATAATAGACGCCGCAATTACAGCAAACACAATGGGATCTATCCAATTTTTAATTAATTTACTGGGCTCTATTTTAAATTTGCTTAGTCCAACAAATTTGGCTGTATCGTCAAAGCCCAGTTTTACAAAGAAAATATAAGGTAAAAAACTAGCAAATAATAAATCGTTATTACTAGGTTTATTAAAAGCGCGTGCAACATTAAAGCCATAAACGCCATACATTAAAATGTTTACTCCTGGCACAACCATTATTAAACACCACCACCAAGGTTTTTCTAATAATTTACTTAAACAATAAAAATTATAAAACGGAATGTAGGCTTTCCAACTCTCAATACCTGCTTTTGCAAACAATTTACTTAAACCAAAAAACGAGGCTAATACTAATACTAAAAAAATAATGTTTCCCATAAAATTAAAGGTTGAATATAGTAAAATATAAAATCGATAAACAAAAGTATTTTTACATTATTTTAGGTGTGGGTGTTAATATTTGTTAGAAATGGAACGCTGATAACACAGATTCCTATAATTAAACACGATTTTTTTTGAGATAAACTAAGACCCGAATTACACTAATATTCACGTATCTAAACATAAATTATTGATTATGGCTTTGTGTTAATGTGGAATTCGTGTCTAAAAAACTTAGTGTTCTCAGTACCTCAGTGGTTAGCATTTTCTGCAATATCCAATACTTCCTCTTCCTCCTCAAATTGTTGTAATAGTAAATTAACGCTTTGTATTAGTACATCTTTTTCGTTGGTAAATAATAATTCCACATTACAATTTTTGCTGTAAGTGTTATATAAATTATTAAAATTACTAGGTTTAACATCAAAAATTTTAAAGCAACAATAACGCGCACTTTCAATGGTTTCAGCTCTATCTAATTCGTATAATTTATTTTCTTCAATAATTTTAATCAATTCCTCTGCATAACAAGTAAAAGTGGCATAGCCGGCATTTTTTAAACCGTAACACCAGCTTTTGTAATCGGTTACATCTAAATTAAATAAATGTGCATAGCGACTTCGTGATTTTAAAAAAAGACTGTGGTCAGTATACGAATCTTCTATCGAATTGTATTTTCTAAAACACTCGTTTAAGGTGTCATCGGTTTTTACAATAGTGTCGCCACCCCATTCTACATGGCATTTAATTCCGAAATGGTTATTTGATTTTTTTGCTAAGACGCTATTACCACTATTACTTTCAAAAATAGCCTGAGCTAAAATCACACTCGCAGGAATTTTGTAATTTATCATTTGATTAAATGCCCCTTCTGCATAATGCATACTATAAGTTTGGGGTTTAAGTGGTGGCAGCTGCGAGTAAGTTTTAAACGACATAAAAACCAAAAAAACGGCAAAAATCACCTTACAGCATTTAAACGCATTTGCTATTGACAATTTAAGTTTTATCATCTATATTTACAAAAATAGAGCAATCAAAGCGCTATAATTGAACAGATTTTTTTACATATCAATAGTGGGGTGTTGAAATCTGAAACAAAAAATATCTTAAAAAATGAAAAAACTAGTATCGTTTTTAATTGCCATTTTAGGCTTTACAATTAGTAATGCTCAAATTCAAAAGTATCATAAAGTACAAATGATGGGCAACGAACAATTGGGCAAACAATTGCTACAATTAGGAATTACTATTGATCATAGCGACGCAAATGATGAAGGTATTATTGCCGAAATTAGTGATGCCGAAGTGCAAACCTTAAAACAAAATAAAGTAAAGTATAAAATTTTAATTTACGATGTGGCTAAATTTTACGAAGCTCGTAACAAAGCCGATAAACTAAACAGAATTGCAATGGCAGGTGTTTGTAACGCTTCAAGCATTGTAAAACCTACAAATTTTCATTTAGGAAGTATGGGTGGTTATTTTACGTTTGTAGAAATGCAGCAAATATTAGACAGTATGTCATTGTTGTATCCTACACTAATTTCGGTAAAACAGGCGTTAAGTCCACAAAGTATTGAGGGGCGAAACATTTGGCAAGTAAAAATAAGCGATAACCCCGGTATTGATGAAAACGAACCAGAGGTTCTGTATAGCTCTCTGCATCACGCTCGCGAGGCGGCAAGCTTATCGCAACTTATTTTTTATATGTGGTATTTGTTAGAGAATTATAGCACGAATCCTGAAATAAAAGCCATTGTAGATAATAGCGAACTGTATTTTGTGCCTTGCGTAAATCCTGATGGTTATGTGTATAATCAAACCATCAACCCAAGTGGTGGAGGAATGTGGCGAAAAAATAGAAAAGTAAATGGCGATGGTACTTTTGGTGTAGATTTGAATAGAAACTATGGTTACAATTGGGGTTACGATAACACAGGTTCATCACCAACAACAAGCAGCGACACGTATAGAGGCACTGCAGGTTTTAGCGAACCCGAAACACAAGCTATGCGCAACTTTTGTAATAATCGTCAATTTATTACAGCATTAAATGCACATACTTATAGCAATTTATTAATTTACCCTTGGGGTTATTTACCTAGCATTTATACACCCGATAGCGCTACTTTTGTTAATTGGAGTGTATTACTAACCGAAGATAGCCGATTTTTATATGGCACCGGCGATCAAACTGTTAATTATGTTACCAATGGCGATAGCGATGATTGGATGTATGGCGAACAAATTAGTAAACCAAAAATTTTATCCATGACTCCCGAAGCAGGTTCATCTACTGATGGCTTTTGGCCGCCATCATCGCGCATATTAGATATTTGTAAAACTACCTTTATGCAAAATTTAAATCTTGTAAAACTTGCTGTTAATAATGGAATAGCCAAAGACGATCATGATAAATTCTTATCAGCCAATGGTTATTTAAAGTATAACATACAACGTTTGAGTTTAAATGCTAATACTTTTACAGTTTCTATAACTCCTGTGGGGGTCGATATTAATTCGGTAGGCGCACAAAAAATTTACGCATCGTTAGCGGCTAACCAAAAGGTAAGTGATTCTATTGCTTTTACTTTAAACAGTAGTTTAACAGTTGGACAAACAATTAAATATTTAATTAATGTAAATAGCGGTTATTTTTCGCATAGTGATACCGTTACAAAAATTTACGGTACGCCTACAACCTTATTTTTAGAAAATGGAAACTCTACATCAACTAATTACACAACTAGCGGCACCTGGGGTTTAAGTACTACTAAATTTGTAACACCGCCCACAAGTATTACCGATAGCCCAACGGGTAATTACGCCAGTAATGGAAACAAATCTATTACACTTAAAAATCAAGTAAATTTAAGCAATGCTATTTACGCCCATTTGCAATACTACACACGTTTTGAAATTGAAAAAAATAGCGATAAAGCACAAATTTTTATAAGCATCAACAACGGTAGCAGTTTTTCGCCACTGTGCGCCAAGTACGAAACATCACCAGCATCTTTTGGGGGGACTAATCCTGTTTACGATGGCTTTCAAGATGGATGGGTAAAAGAAGATATTGATTTATCGAGTTACATTGGACAAAACATTTTAATACGGTTTACCTTTAACTCAAATTTTAGTACTAATAAAGATGGCTTTTATTTTGATGATATGTTGATTCGTAAATTACTATCACCAACTGTAAACGTAAAACAAAATACAGTATTTGCAGATAACATTACATTATATCCTAACCCTAGCACGGGTCTATTTACATTGTCTAATCCCGATTTAAAACCATTAGACGTTAGTGTTTATAATACTTTAGGAGAGCTTGTTTATCGAACCATAAATAGCCAGCAACTTACAATCAACCTAAGCAACCAAGCAACAGGTATTTATTTTGTAAAGTTAAAAGTAGATGGGGAAGAAGTGATTAAGAAAGTTATTTTAACTAAATAGCTATATAATCTAAACTTTAGCCAACCTTGCAAATTTTAACAATAAAGCTTTGGATCCGTTACTATCAAACTGAATTGTGGCTTTAGTTTCGGGCCATTTTCCTTCTAAAATTGTTATTTGCCCGCGTCCAAATTTTTCGTGCAATACAAAATCGTTTAATTGTAAGCTTTGATTTAAGCTAATGTCGACAGGCTTTGAGGGTGCTGTATTTAGATTAGATTTTAAACTAATTAATTTTTTTTGTGGAGGATTAAAACTAATACCTGTATTTTTATTTTGGGAAGAATTAAATTGCGTAGAATTATTTTTAAAACCAATATCATTACCTGAAATATCCGTGTAATCGTTTCTAAATTTTTCAAATAAATTATCGTTAAACACAGGTGCAGCTTCTATTTCGGGGTATTCTAAATAAGTAGAATCTATCTCATCAATAAAACGGCTAGGTTCGCAATAGGTAACATTACCAAAACGGTAACGCATGGTTGCAAAACTAAGTGTTGCTTGTTTTTCGGCACGGGTAACGGCTACATAAAACAAACGACGTTCTTCTTCTAAATCGGCTCTGCTATTAATTGATAATTGTGACGGAAACAAATTTTCTTCTAAACCAACAACATACACATATGGAAATTCCAAGCCTTTAGAGGCGTGTACCGTCATCATACTAACTTTATCGGCATTGCGTTCGTCATCACTTTCTTTATCTACATCAGTTAGCAAGGTAATTTCCTGCATAAACTCGTCTAAGGTTTTTAATTTTTTATCGCTTTGTTCCGTAAATAATTGCGAAGAATCAACTCCCAAACTTTCTTTAATTACAGCATTTACTTCTTCTTCTTGTGGTGTGCGTTCTTGCTCTACAAAATCTTTTATACCGTTTAAAAGTTCTTGTATGTTTTCGTAACGGCTAACGCCTTCCGGCGTTTTATCACTGTAAAATTCTTTAACAATACCAGTGTTTACAGCAATGTGGTTGGCCAATTCAAAGGCATCTTTGTAAGGTACGGTTAAACTATACGATTTTATTTGCATAACAAAATCGTTTATTTTGTTTGCTGTGCCAGCATTTATGCCTAGTGCAAAGTCTTTTAAATTAGTAAGTACAGTAAAAATATTAATATCGTGTTCGGCAGCACATACAATTAATTTATCTAAAGTTGTTTGTCCAATACCACGCGCGGGATAATTAATTATGCGTTTTAAACTTTCATCGTCGGCATTATTTATTGTTAAACGAAAATAACTTAATAAGTCTTTAATTTCTTTACGCTGATAAAAACTAACCCCACCATAAATTTTGTAGGGAATATTTAAACGGCGAAACGCTTCTTCAAACGCCCTTGATTGTGAATTTGTACGGTATAAAATAGCAAAATTACTATTGTTAGCTTGCTCACGCATGCGAGTTTCAAAAATGCTGTCTACTACTTTTTTTCCTTCTTCGTTATCGCTGGCGGCCTTTATTATTTTTAATTTATTGCCTTCGTCGTTTTCTGTAAATACAATTTTTTTAAACTGGTCTTTATTATTAGCGATAATTTGATTGGCTGCACCAACAATGTTTTTAGTGCTTCGGTAATTTTGCTCGAGTTTAAAGGTTTGTAAATCCGGATAATCTTTTTCGAAATTTAAAATGTTTTGAATATTGGCTCCTCTAAAACCGTAAATGCTTTGGGCATCATCGCCCACTACACAAATGTTTTGAAAACGTGCGGCTAATTGTTTAATAATAACGTATTGCGAAAAATTGGTATCCTGGTACTCATCTACTAAAATGTAACGAAACTTGTTTTGATATTTTAATAAAACTTCCGGAAAATCACGCAGTAAAATATTTGTTTGGTACAACAAATCATCAAAATCCATTGCGCCCGCTTTAAAATTACGTTTTTGATACGCCTCGTACACCTTGCCCAACATAGGTTTTCGGCTACTAAAATCTTCTTGTTGTGTAATGGGATTGTTTAAATACTGTGTAGCCGAGATTAATTTATTTTTAGCATCGCTTATACGATTAAGCACCATACTAGGTTTGTAAATTTTATCGTCTAAATTAAATTGCTTTAAAATTTCTTTAATAACACTTTTACTATCATCGGTATCATAAATGGTAAAGTTATTAGGATAGCCAATTTTAGTGGCTTCTATACGGAGTAACTTAGCGAAAATACTATGAAAAGTTCCCATCCATAAATTTTTGGCTTCGGTTGGGCCAACAATTTTAGCAATACGGTCCTTCATTTCACGCGCAGCCTTGTTGGTAAACGTTAGAGAGAGAATATTAAAAGCGTCAACGCCTTTTTCCATAATGTGTGCAATGCGATAGGTAAGCACACGTGTTTTACCGGAACCTGCACCAGCAATAATCATTACTGGCCCTTCGGTAGTTTCTGCTGCTGCACGTTGTACGGGGTTAAGTTCGTTTAGGAAGTGGGACATTTAATTTTTTAATATTTTTAACCACAAAGGACACAAAGTTTTTCACGCAAAGTTTACAATGATTTTTGTGATATTTATTTTTACTGTTATGTTAACGAACAATTATAATTAATAATCGATAAGCTTCAACTGCGCTAAGCCTGATTAATACTTTACATTTTAGGTAATCCACCCGCCATGCCTTTTGGCATGTTACGCATTAGTTTTGCCATTGCATTTTTATCGTTCATCATACGCATCATTTTGCGGGTATCTTCAAACTGCTTTAATAATTTGTTTACTTCTTGTATGCCTTGTCCGCTACCTTTTGCAAGGCGTTGCCGACGGCTACCGTTCATTAGTTCAGGTTTATTACGCTCTTCGGGCGTCATGCTAAAAATAATGGCTTCAATTCCTTTAAAGGCATCGTCTTTAATATCCATATCTTTTACGGCTTTGCCAACTCCTGGTATCATTCCCATTAAATCCTTAACATTACCCATTTTTTTAATTTGTTGCAATTGGGCTAAAAAATCGTTAAAGTCGAATTTATTGTTGGCAATTTTTTTATTGAGTTTACGGGCTTCTTCTTCGTTAAATTGTTCCTGGGCGCGTTCTACTAAGGTTACCACATCGCCCATCCCCAAAATACGGTCGGCCATACGTTCAGGGTAGAACACATCTAAGGCTTCCATCTTTTCGCCCGTACCAATAAATTTAATTGGTTTGTTAACTATGCTTTTTATAGATAAAGCTGCACCACCACGGGTATCGCCATCTAATTTGGTTAAAATAACGCCATCAAAATCTAAGCGATCGTTAAATGCTTTGGCAGTATTAACGGCATCTTGCCCCGTCATACTATCTACTACAAACAAAATTTCGTTTGGCTTAACTGCTTTTTTTAATTCAGCAATTTCATTCATCATCTGCTCATCCACCGCTAAACGCCCTGCAGTATCTATCAACACAACGCTATTGCCATTTTCTTTTGCTTGTTTAATGGCAGCCTCTGCAATTTTTATTGGATTTTTTTCTTCTTTATTTGCAAATACTTCAACACCTATTTGTCCTCCCAATACTTGCAACTGGTCAATGGCCGCAGGACGATACACGTCGCAAGCTACCATTAAAGGATTTTTTCCTTTTTTAGTTTTTAAATAGTTGGCGAGTTTGCCGGTAAATGTTGTTTTACCACTACCTTGCAAACCACTCATTAAAATAATAGTGGGATTACCTCCCAAATAAATATCTTCTTTGGTGCCACCCATTAATTGAGCAAGTTCGTCGTGGGTTAATTTTACTAATAATTGTCCCGGCGAAACTGAGGTTAATACATTTTGCCCTAATGCTTTTTCTTTAACGGTATCGGTAAAAGTTTTAGCTACTTTATAGTTAACATCGGCATCTAACAAGGCTTTACGAACTTCCTTTAATGTTTCGGCAACGTTAATTTCAGTTATTTTGCCCTGCCCTTTAAGTGTTTTAAAGGCTCTATCAAGTTTTTCGGATAAATTATCGAACATTTTAGTGTGAATTTAAGAGTAAAACAAAGATAAGAAATTAAACGTAATTTTAAAAAATCAATGAATGCTACAAATTTTATGAAACAGGCGTTATTGTTAGCTCAGCAAGGTTGGCCTATGGTTGCGCCTAATCCTATGGTGGGATGTGTGATTGTAAAAGACGATAAAATAGTAGCAAAGGGATATCACGAAAAATATGGCGAAGCACATGCCGAAGTAAATGCTATAAATAATTTATGTACAGAAATTAATCCGTTAGATTGCATTTTGTACGTTACATTAGAACCTTGCAGTCATTATGGTAAAACACCACCCTGTGCCGATTTAATAATTAAAAATGGATTTAAAAAAGTGGTGGTTTGTAATTTAGATCCTAATCCGCTAATAGCTGGCAAGGGAATTGAAAAACTTAAAAATGCAGGGATAGATGTAATTTTAGGCATTTTAGAAAAAAAAGGTATAGAATTAAACAAACGGTTTTTTACTTTTTTTGAAAAAAAACGGCCGTATTATATTTTAAAATGGGCGCAGACAGCCGATGGGTTTATTAGCAAATTACCGGTTCCAAAAAATAGAGAAGAAAACATAATAGGGGATGAGGAACAGCAAGTAAAATCTCATCAATTACGTGCCAATGAGATGGCTATAATGGTTGGGAAGAATACTGTGTTGAATGATAATCCAACTTTAACTACACGACTAGTAGAAGGAAAAAATTCGGTACGAATTTTTATTGATAAAAATTTAGAAGTGCCTCGTAATTTTAATATTTATAATTATGAAGCTAAAACCATTGTGTTTAATGGTTTTAAAGATGTGGTTGAAAATAATATTGAATTTTATAAAATTGATTTTACACAAAATGTTTTAAAACAAATTTCAGATACGTTGTTTGATTTAAAAATACAAAGTGTAATTGTAGAAGGAGGTTCTTTTTTATTAAAGGATTTTATAAAACAAAAATTGCACGATGAAATTATTATTTACAAAAATGAAAATTTATGGTTTGGGAGTGGAGTAGAGGCGCCGAAATTATAATTACATACTTAATAATGAAATTACAATAGATGCTATCACTCCTATGGCTGAACCAATTCCGTAAGCTTTCCAATTTTTTTTACGTTTTATTTTATAAGCTTCCTCTTTATAACCTTTTTGATATTTTGAATCTTTAGCAATACTTGTATTCGGCATAGTTAAATTTTCTTCTTTGGGCTCTTTATTTGTAATAATTAATGCTGGTATTAATCCACAAAGTGGCGTACATAAAGCAGCTGTTACACCTGTACCTATGCTACCTCCTCCATTCGTGTAATATTTATGTGCATCACTTTTTCCTTTTTCGTATTTTGAAAAATCATCATTATTACTACTAATATTATTTTCGTAATTATTTGTAGTTGTATTCGAATTATTATTTGAGTTGTTATTTGAATTATTGGTAGCGTTGGTTGAAGGTGTAGTAATATCAATTACTTCTTTTAAACCTGATGAATAAACAATATAATTAATTTCGGAGCGTAATGAACTGTATAATGGGCCATCTAAATTATCAAAACGTTTGTATTTAATAGATGTGCCGGTTATTTCAGATAATTTTACTACTAATTTATTTTCGTTTTTAAAAAATAGAGTATCCTGAGCTTTAGTTATAAAGCAACATAGAATTGCGACTATCAAAAAACTATTTTTTATAATCATTAAATTGTATATCAAATATAATAAAAATATACACGCATTTTCATATAAAAAAAGGTCTCTAAATTTTAGAGACCTTTTGTAAATTACTACATTTATTTTTTGTCATCATCTTTTTCAACTTCTTTTTTAATGAAGTTGCCAGTTGAATCGAATATGTAATCAACTTCACCAACTTCTGCCTCGTAACTTATAAAACCTTTATTATCGGTAATTTTTGCTGCTTCTTTTATTTTTTTACCACTCTCGTTTTTTGATAAATAATCTATTACAGCTTTTGGTAATTCTTTTACAGGAATTTCTACTTCGGTTTGTAATAAATTACCGCTTGCATCAAATAAGGCAGAAGTTTCTACTTTTTTTACATCAAATTCTGCTTCAAAGTTGCCATCTTCTTTTTCCCATTCTTCGGCTTTTGAATTTGGAAAACTTTTTTTGAAGCCTTCTTTTACAGTTGTAGGAACATCAGCCCCCTTAATTTTTTGCGCATATACACTGCTTAATCCTAAACAAAGTATGGTTGTTACAATTATTTTTTTCATATTTAGTTGTTTTAATTAATACAATAGTACAACCAAATTCTAAAGCAATTTTGTTTTAAAATTTATTTTATTTTTTTGGAATGACACGGTTAAAAATTTGACTTTCGCTTAAAAAACGAAACCAAACAAAGCCGGTAATTTTAAGAACGTTATTGTTTAAAGCTTTTATGTAAGCGGTATATGTTTTATTAGATTTTGGTACATATATTTTACCACTGTTCCATTCGTCTTTATCAAACACAAAATCTTTCATTATTATCATGTTAATCCAATGTTGTTCGTTTTTAGGCAAAGGTTTACCTCTGTCTTTTAAATTTTCTACCCATAAAATTTTAGCGTAATATTTACCGTTTTCTTTGTAGGAACGAATCAATACTTCTTTTTTTTCATCAGTCCAATCCCCCAAAATTAAATCGGCATTAATAGTTTGTGAGCTATCAACTGAAGATATAAATAAAAAAATGTAAAGTATTATACGTAAAGTCATTTCCTAATTTTTATTTAATTTAGACTCATATCATCTTTTAATTTAATTATTAGTTTTAATAAATTTTTTAAGTGTGATGCCTTTATCTGTAAAAATTCTAAAAATGTAACAACCATTATCAATATCCGTTACGTCAATTTTTGAATCAATCATTTTCACATTTATTTTTTGACCTAAATAATTTATAATTTCAAACGAATTAATAGTTTCTGTTGTAATAATATTTATAAAATTACTACTTGGATTAGGATAAAGTGTTATTGAATTTTTAATTATTGAATAATCTTTTACGCCCACCGCAGACGTTGCACCTTGTGCCAACCAAACCATTGTATTAATTAATAATTTTTGATGGTTTCCAGCTGCATCGGTAAAATAGCCATTGTATAAAACATCTCCCGGGTCGCCAGTAGCATCGTCTAATGGCGAACTATCTCCAATAGCAGCTACTTTTCCATTAAAAAAACGAGCGTGCGCCATTAAAACATCGGTATTACCACTACCAGGGCTGTATCTAAAAAAATCGCCAACTACCGAAGCGTTTTGAGATGGATTTAAAGTCATACGCGTACCACCACTCCACTTTACTTGCGTGCAGGTGCCACCGGGCCCGTGCGTTAAGCTATCTAATACATTGGTTGATGGATAATTAAAAGTTCCCGAAAAATTTCCTGCCACTTGAGCTGTATCAAACATAATACCAAAGGCATTGTTTTGAACAGAATTGTTATTCATTAAATCTGTCCAAATTTGTGGCGAATCCCAGCCATCAAAATTTCTATCAGAAACACGGTGATCGCTAATCATAAAAAGGCTTCCACCATTTTTTACAAAATTCATAATTGCTGTTTTTTCGGTTGAATTAAAAACAATGTTTGGTTCGCAAACTACATATATTTTGTAATTAGATAAATCTTGCGGATTGCTAGAATTACTGTATGTAATAGCCACATTATAGGGCAATGATTCTACTTGATAGCCCAATTTAGCCATATCTACCGCTAAAGCAGAGATGCCTCCATCCCAATAAGTTTCAGAACTTGAGCTGGTAATACCAGATTGAGCCGGTGTTGGAAAACGTTGTGCATTTGATTGAGTTCCAAAAGTTGAATATCCTCCGGTATTACTAAAATATAAATTACGAACATCAGCATCTATAACCCAATCTGCATTTCCAGCACTTTCGGCTTTTCGGGCATCGAAAAGAATTTTTACTTGAGCATTATTTTTAAAAAATAGTGCTATTAAAATTATTGTGATGAAATGCTTTTTCATTTTGTAAATATAAGAATTGAATACTGAAGAAATTCTGTTTTATACAACGTACTAAGTTAAGTTATTTTTGCTAAATGCAAAAAAATGCCAATGATATATTTATTTAACATTTTAAATTAATTATGTAATAGTTGTGATTAAACTATTGAGTTTATTTGTAGTCTAAATTAAAATTTAAAAAAATAAATATGAAAACAAAAACAACAGTAGTAGCTGCCTTAGCAGTAGTAATGGCTTTAAGTAGCTGTAAAAAACAAGCTGGACCAGCAGGTGCAGATGGTACGCAAGGACCAAGTGGACCAGCCTTAACAGGTAATTTAAAAGGTTATATTACAAATTACGATGTTAGTGGCGTAAAAATGCTTAATAACTTAAGCGGTGATACAGTAAAAATTGATGGAACCAGCACTATGGCTGTAACCGATGCAAATGGAATGTACACCTTTAGTGGTATTACCACAGGTAATTACAACTTATCTATTTCAAAAGCAGGTTTTGGAAATACAAAAATTCAAAATATATCGTTTACGGGAGGCACAAATGATTTGTATCGCAATGCAAATATTAGCAAAACGCCAACTACTAATGTTACAAACGTAACAGCAATTACAACTACCCTTGCAACAATAAATAATATTACAATAAGCGGTAGTGTTACACCACAACCATACGCCCAAACTGTAATTATATTTGTGGGTAACCCAGGTGCTTTATCTACCAGTGCCGCATCCGGTAATAATATAAATTATTATACTTTAAATGTTGCAGCAAATAATACATCATTTACTAAAAATATACCAACGTATGAGTTTTACGATGTAAATTATGCATCGGGTAACACAGCTTATTTTGCTGTATATATGATTGGCGCAAACACAAACGCATCAAGTTATATTGATTTTACAAATAACCGCGCCGTTTTTACTGCCATTAGTTCAACACCAGCTAATGCTAGTGTAGTGTTGCAATAAAAAGTTAAAATAGTTACATTTAAACCGTCGGGTACTTTTACCAGTAGGTACTTTAATTTTTCTCTTAAATAAAAAAGCGTTTCAAATTGAAACGCTTTTTTATTTTACGCATTGATTTTAGTTTTTTTTTGTTTCGGCATTCCTTTTCCTTCTGTTATAAGTTTAAACAAACTATCTTTTATATATTGGCTTCAACCTTTTACGCAATCGTTATATCATTCTACTTCTGGAATCAAAACAATGAGCGTAAAATTAATTATGGTTGTATTGTTATTTCTTAAAAATTTATTCCACCACCAAAATTACAAAGCTATTAGGTTTAATTGATGGGCGTGGGTGCGGATTTTCTTTTGTTGCAGTTGGAGTTTCGCCATACTCGGCAGCTGGTAAATACAGTTGGTGGGTTGTTTTATTAAGTGTAATAGTGCGTGCGCCTTTTTGGGTTGAAACAGTTTGTACCGCACTGTATTTATTTTCGGTTTCTTGTTTTATAACAGTCATAGTTCCTTCGCCGTTTGACGCAAAAATAAGTTGTGTGGTTTCGTCAAAAGCAACGCCATCGCATCCATCGCCAATTGGAACAGTAGTAATTACTTTCCCATTTTCAGCATTTACAACAACCATTAGTTTATTTCCGCAAACCGCAAATAAGCGATGATTTTTAGTGTCGAGAGCAAGTCCTGTTGGCTCTTCACCGGGGGCAATACTCCAGTTTTTTTCAACTTTTAAGTTAGTAGAGTTAATAAGTGTAATGCTGTTTTTATCTTCAATGTTTACATAAATTTTTCCTTTACCATCTGTAACCGAAAATTCGGGCTTACCTTCTAATTTAATAGTTTCTATAACTTTATTAGTGTTAGCATCAATAACAGTAGCGTTTGCTGTTTTGCCATTAAACACAAATATTCTATGCGAAAATTCATCGTACAAAATAGCATCGGGGTTAAGGCCGGTAATTTTTGTTTTAGTAATTACTCCTAACGTTTTTAAATTAAATATTGTAACAGATGTATCTTTTCCATTACTAATAAAGCCTTTGTTTATATCGTTAGCAATGGCAATGCCGTGTACTCCTTTGGTGTCGGCTATTGTAGTTAGAAGAGTTCCGTTTTTTACATCTACCACTTGTGTTACCATTCCGTGCGATACAAATAAGCGTTGCGTGGGTTCATCAACAATTAAATAATCCCAACCGGCATCAACACCTGTGTTTATTTTTTTTGTTATTTTATATTCTGCGTTTGCAAATTGCGCAAAAAAGTTAGTAGATATAACTACTGATGCTAATGTTAGTATTAGTTTTTTCATTTTATTGCTTTACGTTTTTATATATTAATCTTAATAAACTAGGAAATACTAAAAGCAATAATGGCATGCCTGCTGTAAAGCCACCTATTACTGCTACCGCCAAGGGTTGTTGCATTTGTGCACCTAAACCAATACCTAATGCTAAAGGCATTAAAGCTAATATTGCTCCAATAGCTGTCATTAATTTTGGACGAATGCGCAAAGCAATTGCGTAATTAATTGATGTATCAACATCGCCATTCTCTTTCAAATTTGCTTTAAATTGATTGACGGTAAATATGGCATTTTCGGCTATTATACCTACAATCATTATTATTCCGGTGTAACTACTTACGTTTAAAGGAATGTTACAGATGTATAAGCCTAATATACATCCAGCAATTCCCATAACAGAAATAAATAATACAGCAATTGAAACTAACCACTCTTTAAATAAAAATAATAAAACACTAAATACCAATAATGAAGACATACAAAGAATTAATAATAATTCTTTAAACGATTGCTGTTGTTCGGCATACGCACCACCGTAAGCAATGCTATAGCCTTGAGGTAATGGTAAATTTTGTTTCAGAGTTTTTTTAATTTCTTTTATTGCACCACCTAAATCACGGTTTTCTAATCTAGTAGTTAATACAACGGCCGATTTTAAATCTTCTCTTCTATATTCTATTTCGCCAGGTATAATATTTACCTCACTAAAAAAAGATAATGGCCGAGTTGTACCATCAGGTAAAAAAATTAATTGCTTTTTAATATTTTCTAAATCATTGGTTTTATAATTTGTAAAACGTAATAATATTCTGCGCATTTGTTCGCCATCTTGTAACTGACCCAATTGTAAACCTCCTGTCATAGCTGCCTGTGCAGTAGACGGTATTGGTATATTTGCATTTGCACCCAGTGGTATGCCGCTTGTATAGGCGGTTAATTGTGTTTGAAAATCTATTAAAGATATTTTATACAAACTTAGTTTTTCTTGATTAGGAATAAATACAAGTGATGGTCCAGTTGTTACCAAACCATTATTTATATCTACAATACCTGGTATAAGTTGTAATAACGAATCAGCTTGTTTGGCATATACTTTTAATAATTTGTAGTCGTTGCCATAAATTTTTATTTGAATGGGCGATGGTGTACTCATTAAATCTCCTAATAAATCAGAGATGCGTTGGCCAAATGAAATTTCTTCCATTGTAGTAACTGTTGCTTCAACTTCTTTTCGTAATTCGCTAATTATTTCTTCTGATGTTTTTGTTCTATCTTTTTTTAATTGAATAGAGTAATCGCCAATGTTTGGTGGGTCTGCTCTAAACGCCATGTGTGTACCAGTTCGACGAGAATAGGATTCTACATCAGGATGTTTAATTATTATTATTTCTATTTCTTTACACATTGCATCAGTTTCTTCAATTGATGTTCCTGCAGGAGAGATATAATCTAACACAATGCTTCCTTCGTCTAAATCGGGCAAAAAACCAGTTTGTAATTTACCAGAAGCCCAAAAGGCGGATATTCCAAGTATTACAACTAATGCGATGGCAATAATTGGTTTGTTAAAAAACCAAGTGAGCCATCTTAATTTTTTTATTGATTTTTCGGCACTATGATTTTTAGGCTTTAAACTATGTTTATAGCCTATTATTAAATGCAATACGGGCAATAATAACCACGTTACTAAAAATGATGTTATCATTGTAATTTGCATCGTGTCTGATAATTCTTTAAAAAAACTACCAGCTAAGCCACTCATTAAACGGAAAGGAAAGTGGATAACAATAGTGGCTAATGAAGAACCTATCATTGCAGGAAACAAATCTTTAATAGCTTCTTTTACAATTTCGTATTTATTTTTTTCGGGATAATCTTCGTGCCCCCGATAAATTTGTTCTATAATAACAATGGCATCATCTATAATTAAGCCTATGGATGCTGCAATTGCACCAAGTGACATAATATTAATGGTAATACCCACTAAATATAAAACTAATAAAGTAAATGCTAAAGTAATTGGGATTGTAATCATTACTACTAAACTTGCACGCCATGAACGAAGAAATAATATCATTACAATGATGGCTAAGAAAAGGCCTTCGTATATGGTTTTAATAACACTATGAATACTGTCTCCTACAAAAGCACTTTGATCGTAATATGGTTTTAAAATATATCCTTTTGGAAGTATTTTTTTCGCTTCTGCCATTTTTGCTTCTGCATCTTTTGCAAAATCAATTAAATTAACATCGGGCTGTTTTACTAAATCAATTAAAACGGCATTGCTGCCATTAGCATTAATAATTAAAAACTCTTGTTGCTCTTGTATTTCAACTTTGGCAACTTCTTTTAATTTAATTAGCCTAAGCCCATCATTTTTAATGATTACGTTTTCTAACGCATCTACATCATTTACACGAGTATCGGTAATTGATAAATACAAGCGACGGTAATCGTTCAAATATCCATTTGATAAAACAAAATTATTGTTGTTGAAAGTATTAATTAAAGCGTTTGGACTTAAACCTAATGACGATAATTTAATGGCATCAGGAATAACTACAAAATCTTTTGCTTTACCACCTCTAACAACTACATTTGAAATACCTTTTACTTGTGAAAAAACTGGGCGTAATATTAAATTAGCGGCATCTCTTAAAGCAACTTGGCTATGAGTTGGACCTTCTAAGGTTAATCCATAAACTGGAAATAACGATTGATTCATTGCCTCTATAGAAAGATTTACACCCGATGGTAAATAATTTTTAATTTCGTTAATGCGACTTTCTATTTGTGTTTTTTGAGCATATGTATCTAATCCCCATTCAAAATAAACATCAATGGTTGATGTTCCTCTGCCTGTGCTGCTTCTTACAATGGTTACACCTTTTACACGTTTAACTGCACTTTCTAAAGGTTTGGTAATAGTAATCATCATTCTATCAACCGGTATTTGACCTGCATCAACTAAAATTGTAATGCGAGGAAATAATACTTCGGGAAACAAATTAGTTTGCATTCGAGTGTAGGAGAATCCACCTGCAATAAGCAATAATATACCAACAAAGATTATTGGCTTCGCGAAAATTTGAAAATAGTTTTTAGAATTTAACATTGTCTTATTTAGTAATCTTTACTGAAGCTGTATCTGCTAATCCATAATTTCCATTATAAATAATTCTATCATTCGCATTAAATTGTGGGGAGTTTATTTCAATTTCTTTTTCATTTTTGTTTCCAATAATTACTAGAACTTTTATTGCAGTAGAGTCATTAATCAATTTCATTACCCAAAATTCCTGCATCATCTCATCACTTAAAACACAGGGCTTTGCAACAATTTGTTTGTTACCTTTTGTATTTTTTATAACTTGAATTTTCACAATTAAATTTTCGGGTAAAAATATAGCATCGTTACTTTTTGCTAATATTGTTTGCGTTTGTGCCAAAGTATTCATAACTGTTAAAGGGGTTGTAATAATGCCTAAATGCACTGAATTATCTGGCAATGTGATGGTACATTGACTTCCAATTTTTGTAAACTGACTAAATTCATAAGGCACATTAATTTGAAAAGCTAAGTCGTTACTTTCAGCAATGGTGCATAATTGCGCACCTTCTAATACATAGTCGCCAGTTTGTTGTTTATCAAACGTAGTAATAATACCCGATGCAGGAGCGTATATTTTTATGTTACCAAAGTTAGTTAAAGTAGTATCGACATTAATAATTTGTTTGCCTAAAGCTTTTCGTTCTTTAGTTTGTAGCTCGTATAAAACTTGACCTTTAATTACCTTAGCACCTAAACTAATATTTACTTTAGTAATAAAAGCAGGTATTTCGGCAGTAATAACGTTGCGTTTTAAGTAAATTGTTGTGGCAGATAAGGTTAAATTATCATCAATTTCGCCAATACGAATGCTTACTATTTGAACGGGAGATTTGGGTGTGGCAAGTATTTCTTCTTCTAACTTCTTACTTCCACAAGCTGTAAAAAAAACAGATACTAAAATTATAAAATTAATTTTTGTCATAATTACCAATTCCAATAATTGTAAGTATTAATTAAAAATTGTTTGTTAGTTTGCATTAGAACATAATCGCGTTGCAACGCAGCTAAATTTTTTATGGTAGTAATGTAGTTTGTAACCGATTGCTGACCTGCTATAACTTCGGTTTTATAATATTGTAAAAGTTGATTATAATCGTTTAGTTGATTTGTAGAAATTAACATCCGTTCAATAAGAGATGAAATTTCAGATAAAATTTTGTTTTTACGAATGCTATTTTGTGTTATAAAATTTGATTTGTAAGATTGAGTAGATTTAATTAATAAATCGGTTTTTTGTTTGTTGAGATTTTTTTGCTTACCATCAAAAATATATATCGAAAAATTTAAACCCGTACTAAAGCCAAAACGATTTGGTAAGGTAGGTACATACACACCATTTAAACCAGCATTAGCAAAGGCATTTAATTGAGGCTTATATTTTAACTCGAAATTTTTTTGAGTCGCTAATAAGTTTAAACTATCTAATCTAAATTTTTCTGTAAAATTAGATTGTGTAGATGTTGAATTTAAAATTAAATTAATTTCTTTTAAGACAATTAAATTTGTATCGTTTATTCCACACAAAATATTCAAATCCATTAAATCTCTTCGATAAGTAGATTTGAATAATAAAAGCGTATTTAATTGTGTTTGTTGCTCAATTGTTACCACTAATAAATCGGATTGTTTTAGTAAACCACTTTGAACCAACTTTGTTATAACGAGTTTTTGTTCGCTAATTAGTTGTGTAAGTTGAAATATATAATCGCTTTGTTTCAAATCTTGTAAACACAAAATATATTGGTCGCCAACTATTTTTTCAATATCGTGTTCAGTTAGTTTAATTGTGTTTTGATTTATTTGAGTAGTAACAGCAGCTTGCTCCGAAGCCATTTTTAATTTAGATGCATAAAATAGTGGTTGATTTACATTTACAATACCTTGATAAATACCGCCATTACTTGCGGCAATATCGTAGCCAAAATAATTAGTTGCATCGCTTGGGCTAATTTGAAATTTAGTAGTACCATTATCATTATTTATAATTGGAGATATGGCTATACCAGCATTAATAGTAACTTGCGCTTTAGAATATAATGCTTTTAAACGCTCTATTTCAATTTTATTAGCCTCGCTTTGATTTTTATTATCTTTTATAAAAGGATTGTTTTGTTTGGCTTGATTAATGTAAAACATTAAATCGTTTTGCCCATAAATAAGATTATGACAAAAAAATAAAAATATAATATATGTTTGTAATTGTTTCAATGTAAAAATTTTTACTAAAAATCTAACTTAAATATATGTTGTTGTTTAAAGTAGGTATAATTTATTCTTAGTTTATAATTATCGGCAATACTTTTTACAATTGCTAAACCTAATCCCAAAGAGTCGGATAAGGCGTCGTTCTTTTTAAAGCGATGGAATAAATCGTTAGCATTAAATGTTAGTTCGTTTCCTGTATTTGATATTGTAAGGGAATTATTTTCTACAAGTAGTTTAATTTTTCCATTGCAGATATTATGTTTAAAGGCATTGTTTATTAAGTTTCCAAATAATAAATCGGCTAAAGTGGGATTAAGTTTTAAATTTAGTTCTTGATTAAAATTTGTAACAACACTTATGTTTTTTGTTTCGTAAATAAGTTGGTAATCGTTAATTAGTCTAATAATTAGGGTACATAAATTAATATCTACAACCTCTTTATACTGATTGTTTTCTATTTTTGTAAGTAATAAAAGCGATTTATTCAATTGCGATAACTTGTTGGCTGAGGCTTCTATTTTTTGTAAAATAATTAATTCTTCTTCTTTTAAATTATTGGACTGAAACAAATTATCTAAAGCAATTTTTATAATTGCTAAAGGTGTTTGCATTTCGTGACTGGCGTTTTCGGTAAATTGTTTTTGTTGCGAATAATCTGAAAAAGCCTTTTCTGTCATTTTAGTTAAAGCAGTGTTTAATTGTTGAAACTCTTTTGTGGACGATGTTTCGAAATTTGTAAGTGCATTCTTTTTTAAATCATAAGTGTTTAAATACTCTAATGTTTTATGAAAAGGTTTCCAAACTATTTTTGATATTAACCAATTAAGAATAAAAAAAGCAAGTAGTAAAAATCCTACAATTATTGCAAAAGCAGAGTATAAGCCTTCCATTAACTCATCTTCTTCCAAAGTAGGTTTGGCAAGTGTTATTAAATAGCTTTTATTTTTTGTAATGTAAATACTATTTAAAATTCGGTATTCCAACGTTTCTTTTTCAAATATATCGTATATTAAAGTATCGTTAAATGTGTAATTAGTTTTTGAATATGCTGTAGGTTTAATGCTTGATAAACTATCTAAGCTTAAATAAATAGTTTTTGGCTCATTAAATAAATTTATTTGTTTTTCGCAATTTAGTTTCTCTTTCCAAAGGGCTTCGTCGGTACCATCTTTTAATTCGTTACTAATTATATAATAACTAAATAAGCCAGCTATGAGTAGTAAGGGCAGGCTAATTAGTAGGTAATAAAGTATAGTTTTAGTTATTAGTTTCATTTTTGTTTAATCACAAAGTCACCAAAATTTTCACAAAGTTCCCCGAGTTTATTACAATTATATTCAGCAAAAAGGTTCTTAATATTCATATAATAATTAGTCATAACCATTAGCGTTATCTGCGGTTTAATTAATTTTAAAATTATAGCCAATACCATAAATAGTTTGTACATAATCTTGGCAACCTTTTTCTATTAATTTTTTACGAAGATTTTTTAAATGTGTGTAAATAAAATCATGGTTATCTATTTGATCAGCATGATCACCAATCAAATGCTCGGCAATGTTTGCTTTTGAAAGAACTCGGTTTTTATTAGAAATAAAATACAACAATAAATCGTATTCTTTAGAGGTAAGAATTACTTCTGCTTCATATACTTTTACGCTTCTGTTTTCGGGATTAATGGTTATTTCGTTAATACTAATTTTTTTATCGCCATCAAAATTTCTCCTCCTAATTAAAGATTTTATACGCGCATTTAATTCGGATAAATGAAAAGGTTTTGGTAAATAATCATCTGCACCTATATCTAAACCTACAATTTTATCTTCTAAAGAATTTTTTGCCGAAATGATAATTATACCCGCTTTTGAATTTAATTTTTTTAATTCTTTTATTATTTCTAAGCCATTTCCTTTAGGTAACGTAATATCTACCAAAATGCAATCGTAGCTGTAATTGGCAATTTTTTCAGATGCTTTTAAAAAATCATCGGCAGATTCAACCGTATACCCTTCATTGTATAAAAATAATTTTATAGCTTTTCGTAATTCAGGTTCGTCTTCAATGAGTAAAATTTTCATTACCCAAATTTACAAGATTTTAAATGAATGATTCTGTTTAAAATCTGTATTATTAAACCTAAATTTTACTCAATAAATTTTCAGTTCCTAAGGTAATTTTACTTTTTAAATGATAAGTGTCACGTTCCATATTCTTTTTTAAAACAATACTTGTGTATTCATTTTCTTCGTATTGTAAGGCATACGAATTCATTGAATATAATTTAAAACCGTTTGGGTAACAATTATTTAATAAATCCTGCATGCTTAATGATTGGTCTATTATCTGCAATTTTTCAGGATTGTGTTTTCTAATCCAATTTAAACAATTAGGTTCAGGAATATTAATTAAAACAATAGCGTTGGGAGAACTTACCGAGTGTATTACCTTAAATAAATTATGGTGTTGTTCAACTGGTATATGCTCTAAAACATCTGGTAATACAACAAAATCAAATACAGTTTTATGTGTAAATGCACTCATATCGTTTGTAATAAATTCAGCATTTTTAAAGTTTGAATATAATTTTTTTGCCAACTCTATACTTTCATCACTAATATCAACACCTACAAATTTACCATTCGTAATATTTTTTAAAATTAAACCACTAACAGTTCCAATGCCACAGCCTACTTCTAGTACGTTAGAATTAGATTGCAAACCTAGCGCTTTTAAATTTTTTAGTATTGTGCGGTGACGAATATTTACGCCTATTTTTTTTTGCTTCTCTTTATAGGTATTATAAAATTCTTCAATTTGTTGTTTTGAAGCTAAGTCGTTATCTGTTGTCATGTTTTAAAATTATAAAATAAGTTCGTCGTCAAAACCACTATTGGAGCTTTCTGTACCACTATAACCCAAGCGTTTGCCGGTGCGCAAAGCATTACTATTAGATTTTTCTTGAATTTCCATTACCGATACTAATTTAACAGTATCAAATGGCGGTGTAAATAAATCAAAACTTACAGCAAAAATAATTAGTTCGTTTACAATATCATTTAATTGTTCTTTTGTGATTTCTTCTGCACTAAAGTTTGCATATTTATATCCCAGTTGTGTTCGCGTTTCAATAAAAAAACGTTTTTCGCGATTAATAAAAATACGAGCTATTAAGTAACCCAAATCGTTTAAACGATTGTACTTAAACGAATCCGCCAAAAAATTGTACACATTAATAATACCACAATACGAATTTAATTCGTTATTTTTCACATACCCACTTTTAAACATAGGATGACTTCTTTCAAAATCAAATACATTGGTATGCATATAAAAATCTAAAACATCGCCTGCTACTTTTATCTGCATGCTTTGTGGCGTAACATCTTTGTAATTAATATTTACACGCTTATCAACGTGAGCAATATCTTTCGCTAAATCATCTGATTTATCTTTTAGAATATTTTTTAAATCATTAAAAACAGAAACTGTATTTATAAATACATCTTGTTTCATTACCGACTTTAGCGATAATAATTTTATAATGGTTTCTTTTTGTTTTAACTCTTGCTCTGTCATACTTTTATTTTTCTCCAACTTGTTTCAAAGCTAACGTCTCAATATTGTGTGGAAGTCTAAAATTTGTATCGAAAGTATGTTTTAATAATTCTAACTCATTTATTTTACTTAAATTACTAAAACAACTTGTATCTGAAATTATAATAGTTTGCATTATAATTTTTTTGAAAATTACAATTCAGTTGCAGGATAATTAAAAATAGCAACACCATATTTACTAAGTAATTCTACAAAAGTTCTTTTCGTTAACTCAACAAAATCTTTAGCTTTACCAAGCGACAGTTTACTTTGCTCATATAATTTTGTGGTCAAAATCATAGTGAATTCATTATTGCTCGCATCAAAATTATTTGGAATATTTAATGTTAATGTTTTCATCAGTATCAAATTTACTAAAATTAATATGCCCTTGCAAATAAAACACGTTGTGTGCTTGGTTTGCCGCTGTATATGCAAACGCCTTCTTCCTGCTTATTATTTAATGGCAAGCAACGAATGGTTGCTTTTGTTTCTTCCTTTATTTTTTCTTCCGTTTCGGGTGTTCCGTCCCAGTGTGCTAAAATAAATCCGGTTTTTTCGTCTAACACTTTTTTAAATTCTTCATACGAATTTACTTTTGTGGTTAGGTTATTTCTGCGTTCTAAAGCTTTGTTAAATAAATTATTTTGTATATCATCTAATAATTTACTCACGTAATTTTCAACCTCTTCAATTTTAATAACCTCTTTACTTAATAAATCTCTCCGAGCAATTTCAATGGTATTGTTTTCTAAGTCTCTTTCACCAATGGCAATACGAACAGGTATGCCTTTTAATTCGTGTTCGGCAAATTTAAAGCCGGGGCGTTGACTATCTCTGTTATCGTACTTTACCGAAATATTTTTTTGTTGTAATTTATTTTTAATATCGTTTGCAACTACACTTACCTTTGCTAAGCCTTCTTCGCCTTTATATATAGGCACAATTACGACCTGAGTTGGCGCTAATTTTGGTGGAATAACTAAACCATTGTTGTCGCTATGGCTCATGATTAAAGCGCCCATTAAACGTGTACTAACACCCCAACTTGTTGCCCAAACATGCTCTAACTTACCTTCTTTTGTGGCAAATTTAACATCAAATGCTTTTGCAAAGTTTTGACCCAAAAAGTGTGATGTGCCGGCTTGTAAAGCTTTGCCATCTTGCATTAATGCCTCAATGGTGTAGGTATCATCAGCTCCGGCAAAACGTTCGTTAGCTGTTTTTACACCTTTTATAACCGGCATAGCCATCCAGTTTTCGGCAAAGTCGGCATACACATCAAGCATTTGTTTTGTTTCGGCAATGGCTTCTTCTTTTGTAGCGTGTGCAGTATGCCCCTCTTGCCATAAAAATTCGGCAGTGCGTAAAAATAATCGGGTGCGCATTTCCCAACGTACTACGTTTGCCCATTGGTTTATAAGTAAAGGTAAATCGCGGTAACTCTCAATCCAACCTTTATAAGTATTCCAAATAATGGCTTCGCTTGTAGGGCGTACAATTAATTCTTCTTCTAATTTTGCTTCAGGGTCAACAATTAATTTACCCTGATTTTGAGGATCGGTTTTTAAACGGTAATGTGTAACCACCGCACATTCTTTTGCAAAACCTTCCGCATTTTTTTCTTCGGCTTCAAATAAACTTTTAGGAATAAATAGTGGAAAGTAGGCATTAACATGCCCTGTATCCTTAAACATTTTATCTAAAGTTTGTTGCATTTTTTCCCAAATGGCATAACCGGTAGGTTTAATAACCATGCAACCGCGCACGGCACTGTGGTCGGCCATATCGGCATGTATTACAATATCGTTATACCATTTACTATAATCTTGTTGTTGTGGAGTGATTACTTTGCTCATAAATTCTGTTAATATTAAGCCAACTGGTTACAAATATGGCTTAAAAAATGTAAATAATTGAAAGTTTTTGCGTAAATTTACGTATAAAATCTCCGCAATTATTAATCTTAAATAAAAGATTTAAATGAAAAATTTAGTAATTATTTCAGCCATTGCAAGTTTGTTATTTAGTGCTTGTAAAACAACTCAATTATCCACATACAGCGATGATGTATATTCAAATCCTGCTGATGATAAACGTT
>JAYVGH010000122.1:0-3670 GCA_043772435.1 Bacteroidota bacterium | reverse complement strand
ATTGCAATGGGTTTAATTACCGACGAAAAAGGTAATTACGCAATTCTTTCCGATATTTTAGGTGATGAAGATCATTTAGGAGATATGGATTTTAAAGTGTGTGGAACTAAAGATGGTATTACTGCCGTACAAATGGATTTAAAAGTAAACGGTTTACCTTACGAAGTTATGGCACAAGCTATGGCACAAGCTAAAGCAGGTCGTTTACATATTATGGACGAAATGCTAAAAGCATTGCCTGAGCCGCGCGAAGATTATAAAGAACACGCTCCTCGTTTTGAAAAAATTGTTATTCCTGGAGAATTTATTGGTGCAATTATTGGGCCTGGAGGTAAAGTAATTCAGGAAATGCAAAAACAAACCAACACTACCATTGTAATTAACGAAGTAGAAAAAACAGGTGTTGTTGAAATTTTTGGTACAAACGCAACGGATGTAAAAGCTGCTTTGGCAAAAATTAAAGCCATTGTTGCCGTACCTGAAATTGGCGATATTTTTGATGCAAAGGTTAAAACAATTATGCCTTACGGTGCATTTGTTGAAATTATGCCGGGTAAAGATGGTTTATTGCACGTAAGCGAATACGATTGGAAACGCACTGATACTTTAGAAGGACTTTTAAAAGAAGGCGATATTATACAAGTAAAATATGTAGGTGACGACCCAAAAACAAAAAAAATAAAATTAAGCCGTAAAGCTCTATTACCAAAGCCTGAAGGGGTTGAGGAAAAATAAAAAAATAAAAAAGCGTCTCTGTTAAATCGAGACGCTTTTTTTTATCAATCATATTTGAGTTTTAGTGTCAGTTCGAGTAAAAAAATGTGCCTCTTTTCATTTTTTGTATCGAGAACTTTTTAATTAATACTTCTCGATACGAAATGCAGGAGGCAGGCATTTCTACTCGAAGTGACAAACATTATAAAAACTTGTTAATACAATTTTAGCAAACTTTCTAATTCAAATTATACCTTCACAAACAAAAATAAGATTATGAAATTTTTTATAGATACAGCAAACTTAGCGCAAATTAAAGAAGCACAGGATTTAGGTGTTTTAGATGGTGTAACCACTAACCCAAGCCTTATGGCAAAAGAAGGCATTAAAGGACAGGAAAACATTTTAAAACATTACGTGGATATTTGTAACATTGTTACAGGCGATGTTAGTGCCGAAGTAATTAGTACCGATTTTGAAGGCATGATAAAAGAAGGCGAAATTTTAGCAAAACTGCACGCGCAAATTGTTGTAAAAGTACCAATGATAAAAGAAGGCGTAAAAGCCATTAAATATTTTTCGGAAAAAGGGATACGAACGAATTGTACATTGGTATTTAGTGCCGGCCAGGCTTTACTAGCAGCTAAAGCTGGTGCTTCTTACGTATCGCCATTTATTGGGCGTTTGGATGATGTGAGTACCGATGGCTTAAGTTTAATTGAAGACATACGTTTAATTTACGATAACTACGGTTACGATACCGAAATTTTAGCCGCCAGTGTACGCCACCCAATGCATATTATTGATTGTGCAAAAATTGGTGCCGATGTTGTAACTTGCCCGTTAAGTGCTATTACTGCGTTGTTAAAACATCCTTTAACGGATATTGGCTTGGCGCAGTTTTTAGCGGATGCGGGGAAGTAATTAATTTACGATGGAATGATGAAAAAAAGAATTTTTAAAATATCAACATGGTTCATACTAGGTTTTTTAGTATTCTTTCTATTCAGATTAGCCTATAGTTTTTCAGAAAAAAACACTTTTGATGAAGAAGACGGTATCTTTAATTTTATTGATGATGAAATTGTATCTAAAAGAAATTATGCAAGTTACAATTACAAATATAATAAGCAATCGTCAAATAATGTACAAGCATCTGAACCATCAGTAGATGTAAGTCAAAAGTATGAAAAAACAGCAACGCTAAGGGCTAAAACTCAAAACTTTAATAATGATGAAAATTCATTAAAACAAAAAATAACTAAGTTTAATGCCATTATTCAATACGAAGAAAAAACTGGAAATTCAGGTAACAAAAGATTAAATTTATTTATTGGCATCAAACCCGAAAAATTTGATGAATTTTTTGAAGCTCTTAAAAAAATTGGTAGCAATAAACAAGCTGATATTACTAAGGTTGATAAGACAAGTGAATATAAGAAATTAAATGCAAAAAAAGTTTCTCTGGAAAAAATTAGAGGATCTCTAATTCAATTAAAAAATCAAAGTGGTAAAATCGACGAGTTTATTAATTTGCAAAACCGAATATTAGAAATTGAAACTGAATTGCAAGATTTAGGCGTGGAACTAGGAGATTTTGCTGAAGAGAACGAATTTTGCACAATCAAATTTTCCTTAGCAGAAGGCAGAGTACCTATAAAAATGAGCTTAATGCATAGAATAAAAGTAAGCTTAGAATGGACAATCACATACTACTTTGGATTAAATATTGTTTTATTGATTATTGTAATCGTTTCGTTCTTTATCGCTTTATTCATTGATAAGCTAAAAGTACTTCAAGCAATAATGAAGAATAGAAATTAATTTTTTTATATTTCCTTCACCATCAACTAATGATGTATCTCACCCGATAGTAAAATGATTTTCATATTTTCTTAAAATTTTGTAACTTTATAGTATGAAATCCACAAGCCTTCAATTACGAAAAATAAATTTAGTGGAATATCTTTTAGGTATTCAAGATGAAAAACTATTTACTAAGGTTGAAGCTAATATTCATAAAAGCTTTAAGTCATTAAAACAAAATGATATTATTTTTACAAAAGACGACATTGTTGAACGTGCTGAATTTTCAAATAAACAAATTAAAAAAGGTCATGTTTTAACCCAAAAAGAATTAGAGATTCAGTCTAAAAATTGGTAGCTAAAATGAGACAAGTTATTTGGACAAGTTTTGCAATTTCGGAACTAAAGAATATTTTTTTGTATTACAGAATGGTAGCAGGAGATAAAGTTGCAAGCAAAATCCGTAAATCTATTTTTAATGCTACTAAACCATTAACTAAGCAACCTTTAATTGGACAAATTTAAGAAAACTTAGTTGAATTAAAACAAGAACACAGATACTTAGTTGAAGGTAATTATAAAATAATCTATCGATTAATAAATAATGATATTTATATAACTGATGTTTTTGATGCCAGACAGAATTCTGAAAAAATGAAAAGGTAGTACTTTTACAATATATCCTTCACCATCAACCAATGCTGTATCTCTCCCCACAATAAAAACGATTTTTCTTTTATAATATAATTACAACTTTTATAAAAATCAAGCGCATTTTCACGGGCTTGGAGTTGAATCTCTACAATTTTTTTTTCTTTGGCTTTTTCTTCTAAAAATAGTAAAATAAGTTTCCCCAAACCTTTACCTTGGTGTGCTTGGCTTACTGCCATAAAACGAATTTGCCCTATTTTATTTTCATTTTCTTGTAAACGTCCGCAGGCTATGGCATTAGCGTTTTCATCTTCTATAAAAGCGTTTACAGAACTATCTTCTAAGTCATCTGTAGCTGTTTCAATAGAATGATTCCAAGGCTGTCTTAAAACATCGTAACGCAGTTGTAAAATGTTTTTTAAATCTTTATCGGTTTTTGCTTGTATTACTTTATAATTCATTTTAATATTTTTGTCAGTTCGAGTAGAAAATTTTGCCT
>JAYVGH010000121.1:0-3653 GCA_043772435.1 Bacteroidota bacterium | reverse complement strand
CCACCCGTAAATCCTTTTTTACTTTTTACCAATTCTTCGGGTGTACCTTCAAATACTACATTACCGCCTTGTTCGCCACCTTCGGGTCCCATGTCAATTATCCAATCGGCACATTTTATTACATCTAAATTATGTTCAATTACCACTATACTGTGTCCGCGTTTTAATAAGGCTTCAAACGATTTTAATAGTTTTGCCACATCGTGAAAATGCAAACCCGTTGTAGGTTCGTCAAACACAAATAAAGTAGGTGTGGTGTTATTAATTTGTATTAAAAAACTGGCTAATTTAATGCGTTGCGCTTCTCCCCCACTTAAAGTACTGCTACTTTGCCCTAATTGCACATAACCCAAACCAACGGCTTGTAGTGCCACTAATTTTTCTAATATTTTTTTACAAGTGCGGTTGTCTCCATCTATGCCAAAAAATGTAATAGCTTCGTCAACCGTTAAATTTAAAATATCTGAAATGTTTTTTTCTTTATACATTACCTCAAGGGTTTCGGCTTTAAAACGCTTGCCGTTACAGGTTTCGCATGTTAATTGTATGTCTGCCATAAACTGCATCTCAATAGTTACAACGCCTTCGCCTTGGCAAGTTTCGCAACGCCCACCCTCTACATTAAAACTAAAATAACCCGGCTTGTAATTGCGTGTTTTGGCTAAACCTTGGTCTGCAAACAAATTACGAATTTCGTCGTAAGCTTTTACATACGTAACAGGGTTACTTCGGGTAGATTTTCCGATTGGATTTTGATCAACATACTCCAATTGTTTAATTTGTTTTAAACTACCACCAATTAAATGGCTGGCACTTATGTTTTCAAAATAACCATCTAAATATTTTTGTAAAGTTGGCAATAAACCTTTTTTAATGAGTGTAGATTTGCCACTGCCACTAACACCCGTAACACACGTTAAAACACCTAAGGGAAACTTTACAGAAACATTTTTTAAATTATTATCGTTTACGTTTTTAATCTCAATAAATTCTTTCCATTTTTTGCGAGTTGTAGGAACTTCAATACGAATTTTATTGGTTAAATAATTTGCCGTTAAACTTTTATTTTGTTTAATGAGTTGTGCGTGTGTACCTTGAAACACAAGATTTCCGCCATTTGTACCTGCTTCGGGACCAATATCAATTAACTCATCGGCTTGGCGCATAATTTCTTCATCATGCTCCACAATAATAACAGTGTTGCCCTGTTGTTGTAAATTACGCAACACTTTTATTAAACGCTCTGTATCCCTGGAATGTAAGCCAATACTGGGTTCATCTAAAATATACAAACTACCTACCAAAGTACTGCCTAATTGGGTCGCTAAATTAATACGTTGGCTTTCGCCCCCGCTTAATGTATTTGCTACCCGATTCAACGTTAAATAGCCTAAACCCACATCTACCAAATAACCTAAACGATTTGTAATTTCAATTACTAAACGTTTTGCAATGGTGGTATCGTGTTGGTTTAATTTAAGTGTTTTAAAAAATGGCAATAAATCAGCAACAGGTGTTAATACTAAATCGTTAATGCATTTATCAGCCACCTTTACATAGTTAGCATCTTTGCGTAAACGTGTGCCTTGGCAATCCGGACAACCGGTTTTACCACGGTAACGCGCCAACATTACACGGTATTGTATTTTATAGGTTTCTTTTTCTATTTGTTTAAAAAAAGCGTTTAAGCCATCAAAGTGTTCGTTGCCTGTCCATAATAAATTATACTCAGCTTTGGATAAAGCTACAATTGGTTTATGTACCGGGAAATCGAACTTATGTGCATTTTTTATGAGTTGATTTTTATAAATACCCATAGCCTCGGTAGCCCAACAAACAATTGCGTTATCATAAACAGAAATACTTTTATTTGGCATAACCAAATCAGGATCGATGCCAATAATACTGCCAAAACCTTCGCAGGTTTTACAAGCACCAATTGGATTATTAAAAGTGAAGAAATTTACGTTGGGTTCTTCAAAAGTAATACCGTCTAATTCAAATAAATTACTGAACACTTGTTTTTTGTAGTTGTTTTCTTTTTCTTCAATCCAAATAAAACAATCGCCACCGCCTTCTGTAAATGCGGTTTGCACGCTATCGCCGCAGCGGTTACTAAAATCTTCGTCGGTTGGATTTGTAGTTAAACGATCAATTACTAAAAAAATTTCATCTGTTTTTTTTACTTTTTTAAAATCTACTTCATTTATTTTTTGAATAGAAGAGCCAACTATAACTCTCGAAAAACCTTGTTGTGAAAGTAGTTCAAGTTGTTTTTCTAAGGTTCGATCTTTTTTTTCGTTAACTTTTGATAAAACCAAAATTTTACTTTCGGGCTTTAATTCTAAAATAAAATTAACAACATCGCTAACGGTTTGTCGTTTTACCTGCTTGCCGCTAATGGGGCTATATGTTTTACCAACTCGGGCAAATAGCAATTTAAAATAATCGTAAATTTCGGTAATTGTACCTACTGTACTACGTGGATTTTTTGAAATTACTTTTTGTTCAATGGCAATGGCAGGCGAAATTCCTTTTATATAATCTACCTGAGGTTTTTCTAATCTACCTAAAAACTGGCGCGCGTAGGCCGATAGACTTTCTACATATCGACGCTGCCCCTCGGCATACAATGTATCAAATGCCAACGACGATTTACCTGAACCTGATAAACCGGTAATAACAATCATTTTATTACGAGGAATGGCTACATCAATGTTCTTTAAATTGTGCTGGCGAGCACCTTTTATTATGATGTATTGTTTTGGATTTAGTTTAGAAATATCGACAGTAGAACTCATTTAATAATTTATAGAAATAACACCGTTAAAGATAGATTGTTTTTTATTACAATTTATTATATTTGATAGTATAATATTTACACATTATTTGAACGAAATACAATAGAAAAAGCAACAATAACAAAACTTAATAAAACCTTTGAGGAGTTTGCATATGAGCAAGACGGAGTAGAATATTGGTTGCCACGTGAGCTACAAGAATTACTAGGTTATGCCGATTGGCGTAATTTTTTGCATACAGTTGATAAATTTAAAGAAAGTTGTAAAACCACTGGCGAAAAGGCTTTAGACCATTTCATTGACGTCAACAAAATGGTTAAGATGGCGATCCTAAAAAAGAACAAATTGCTTTTGCGCAAAGTTATTTTGCCATTCAAACGCGTAAACAAGAGTTGTTAGAAGAGCGTATATAATTAATGGAATGGTTAAAAACTCGTGCGAAATTAGTTGCAGCAGAAACTGAATTATATAAAAATATTTATGAAAGAGGGGTTGATAATAAAGGTTTTGAAAATATACGTAGTTAAGGCGATTGGGCTTTGTTTGGTAGAAATAATACCAGCGCAATGAAACGTAAATTTGGCATTGCAGAAAATAGACCGTTGGCAAATTTTTTACCCACCATTACCATTTCTGCTAAACAATTAGCAACAGAAATTACTTACTTTAATGTAAAACAAAACAACTTAAAAGGAGAGAAAAACATTACCAACTAACACATAAGAATAATACAGATGTAAGATTATTATTGGATAAACCCAGATTACGCAATAGAGAATTCGAAAGGATAATCAAATTCCTTTGAATAGTTCCATAAGCCGCTAAACCATTGCCTTCGTTTTTTACTTAAAG
>JAYVGH010000120.1:0-29584 GCA_043772435.1 Bacteroidota bacterium | reverse complement strand
TGAAGGCGAAGTACCCGGCACTCACATTATAAAATATCAAAGCCCGATTGATGATATTGAAATAATGCATAAAGCCCACAACCGCAAAGGTTTCGCTTTAGGCGCAGTAATTGCTGCCGAATTTTTAAATGATAAAAAAGGTGTTTTTTCAATGGATGATATTATTTAAAAACTAAATTTTTAAATAAAGTTTAGCACTTTTTTCTAATTGCTTAAACCAGTCTTTACCATATTTACGTATTAAAGGTTCTTTTAAAAATTTGTAAACAGGCACATCTAATTTTTTACCACAGGTACAAGCGGGTTTGCAAACATCCCATTTATCATAATTTACCGCGTCGTAATCGGGTAATTTTTTAATACGAATGGGGTAAAGATGACAACTTATAGGTTTTTGCCAATTTGTTTTTTCATCTCTGTAAGCCTGTTCAATAGAACATTTTGCGATTTTTTTTTCGTCAAAAAAAACAAATGCACATTCGGCACCGGGGCTTACAAGCGTTGTTGTATAATCCCCATCTCCATCAATAACATAGGCACCATGTTTTTCTATTGCCTGTAAACCCTTTTTTACCATGTATGGTTTTACATCTTCTAAAACAGAATTTAATAGTGTTAATTCTTCTTTATCTAATGGTGCACCACTATCTCCGGCTACACAACACGCCCCTTTGCAAGCATTAAGATCGCAAACAAATTTTTTTTCTAAAAGGTCTTCACTTATTAAGGTATTATTAATGGCAATCATTTCGCTTAAATTAACTGTGTTGGTGCAGAATTAATATTTTTTATTTGTTGTAATAATTTCAGCCCCGCTAAATCTTTTTTTCTTAAAACAAAGGTTTTATTCCAATCATCGTGCCAGCCGGTTCCACCTAAAAACGACAATACATCTAACGGTACAGCGCATGAAATTGAACGGATAAAAATTTGTTTAGTGGTTGATTTATTGCCATATTCATCTAGTACAATGCGTTTTACTGTATAAAATTTTCTGATTTCAGTAATTTTTTGCATTATTAATTAACCGCCATATTTTGCGTCATGTAAGAACCCATATACTTTTCTAAAATTGAACGGTAATTGCGGGAAGCTTTAAAGGTTGTAAAAAACTCGTTAAATAGTGCTTTATGCGGACTGCCTTTAGGTAGTATAAAACCAAACTCTTCTTTACTTTGGCTTAATATTTTTTGCATTTTAAGAAATTTACTTGGATTAGTTTTTAGATAAAACCAAAATTCAAGAGCATCTACATAACCAAAATTTAATACATTTTTTGCAATTTCATCTAATACAGATATTTCACACGATTCACATTTTATTTTTAAATCTGTAATATAATTTTTTTTAAGTTCTTGTATGTATTTGCTAAGTATTGTATTTGTAACTGTTAAAGCGGTCATGCTACCTAATGCTTTTACAATTTCGGCAGGGGTTTTTGTTTTAATATCGGGCGCATTTCCGTTGGTAATACAAAAGGCAACATTTTTTAAATAACCTATTGTAAAGTCAACTTCCTTAGCTTTTTCGGCCGAAATTACTAAAGCTCCTAAACCAATTGTATTTTTGGCAGCAGATTTTGTGGTCAAATAAAACAAACTATTATCAGTAAATGCTTTATATTTTACAAACACGTTTTGTTTTTTAGTAATCTTTAGCCATAAAATGTATTCGTTAATTATTTCTATTTCAAAGCCTTTATTTTGCTCAGTTTCCGCATTACTAAATGGCGAGTGTATTAAATAATTTACTGTAACGGTGTCGTTTGTTTGGGCAACAAAGAGGTTTGAAAAAATAAAAAATATAAATGTGGTAAATAGTTTTTTCACAATTAGTTAACTAAGTTAGGTAATATAACAAGCAAATAACTGTTTACTAAAAAAGTATTTTGCGCAAACTAATGTTAATAACGCTTTTAGTTATCTAGCTCAACAGATTGAAGAACTTCGTAGCTTAAATATTTTTCTAAAATTTGATGATAGGCTTTAGTGGATGTAAAACCAAAACCACTTTCAAAAAATTCAGAAATATACTCTTTGTTTAAACCATTTTTAGGCATAATAAATCCAAAACTTTCGCTTGAATGGCTGAACACTTTTTGTATTTTTAAATAATTTGCATTGTTGTTTTTAATAAAATACCAAAAATTTACTACATCAACATAACCAAACATTTTAGGATTATCTGAAATTTTTTCTACAATCTCAGAAACTTTAGAAACAGTATTAATTTTTAAATTTGGTAAAAACGACTTTTTTAAATCATTTAAGTAGGTTACATACGTACTATTTGCAACAGTAATTGCTTCTAAATTTCCAAGTACCTTATTTACATCGGCATTGTTTTTAGATTTAATTATTGCAACAGCCCCATTTGTAACTAACAAAGTTGTGTTTTTTAAATAAGGGGGGCTAAAATCAACATCTTTTTCTCTCTCCTCATTTATGGTTACAGAGCTTAATCCAATTACCTTTTTGCCGCCTTTTTTTACGGCAGAATATAATTCTTCAAAACTTGTAAAACTTTTGTAATTTATGTGAGTTGTGATATTTTTTTTAACTTTTAACCAACTGGCATATTCTTTTATAATATCAACTTCCAAGCCTGTAACTTTACTATTTTCTTCATAAGCAAAAGGGCTATTATTTAAGTAATAAAGATTTAAAGTGTCTAATTTTTGACCACTTAATAAAGTTGTAGCTATAATAAATGACGATAAAATAAGTTTTTTCATAGATGAATTTAATTTTTCGCAAAGTACAGCATTTATTCTATACTTATATTAAGATAACTTAAACAGTTTTAAAATTTTAATGTTTATATCTCTTGTTATATACCGCAAAAAGGGTATATTTGTGTAGAATTTAGAATTAGTCTAATTAAGCTTTAAATATATAAATTATGATAACAGTTAGCGAAAATGCAAAAAATCATGCTCTGGCCTTAATGAAAGAGGAAAAACATTCAGAAAATTCGTTTATTAGAGTAGGTGTTGAAGGCGGAGGTTGTTCTGGTTTATCTTATAAATTAGAATTTGA
The DNA here is from genome assembly GCA_043772435.1 of Bacteroidota bacterium. Lineage (GTDB taxonomy): Bacteria > Bacteroidota > Bacteroidia > B-17B0 > Aurantibacillaceae > Aurantibacillus. Next base: position 26,546 of record JAYVGH010000120.1, on the reverse strand, counting down.
CGATGTTAAAAAAGAAGGTGACCAAGAGTTTGAAGATAAAGGCATTAAAATAGTGGTTGACCGTAAAAGTTTTTTGTATTTGGTAGGAACCGAATTGGAATACACCGGAGGCTTAAACGGAAAAGGATTTGTATTTAATAACCCAAATGCAAACAGAACATGTGGCTGCGGCGAAAGCTTTAGTGTTTAAAAATGGGAAAAATTATTATTCATAATTTAACTAATGAAGTGTTAATTGAAAAACGACAAAAAGAATTTTTTGAGTTATCTTATGAAGAAGGTATAAAAAATCTTTTCAATTAATGCGTATAAGTTTAATGTTTAGTCTGGATAAAAAAATTAGTTCTTGTAATAAAATTATAATAAAGGATAGTGGGATTATACGATAGTGATATTATTAAAATTTTTAATCGTTCTACAGGCGATTTAGATATTTGGTTATCCGATACAAAAGAAAATAGAACCCCTTTTGTAAATGCGTTTATAGATAATGGGATTGAAGGAGCGGAAACGCTTTACACACCTCCACTTATTGCAGGCTGCGCAGAAATAGTTTTAGATAACCGCTTAGAAGTTGACGTGATGGCAGACCTTCAATTTTTTAAACAAGATAAGTTTGATGAGTGCTATCAACTAGAATAAGAATTTAAAATAACAGACGATGTATTTATAAAAGTTTTATATCTAAACACATTAATAAAAGAAAAGGAAAAATCTCATCGCACAAAATATAAATTAGATGCGGAAGAACTAACGAAATTATATTAAAAGTAAATGGCAAACGAAGTATTACAAGAACATATAAATAAAGATTACGAATGGGGTTTTATTACCGATATTGATACCGAAACCTTCGCTCCAGGCTTAAACGAAGCCGTTGTTACCGCTTTATCTAAAAAGAAAAATGAACCAGAATGGATGTTAGAGTACAGGCTTAAAGCCTATCGCCATTGGTTAACACTAAAGGAACCTGCAAATTGGGCGCATATTATATATCCAAAAATTGATTTTCAAAACATTAGTTACTATTCCGCCCCCAAATTAAAACCCGAATTAAAAAGTTTAGATGAGGTTGACCCTGAACTTTTAAAAACCTTTGCAAAGCTTGGCATTTCTCTCGAAGAACAAAAACGTTTATCGGGTGTACAATCCAACATAGCTGTTGATGCGGTGTTTGATAGTGTTTCGGTAAAAACAACTTTTAGAGAAACACTTGCCGAAAAAGGAATTATTTTTTGTTCGTTTAGCGAAGCGGTGCAAGAGCATCCTGACCTTATAAAAAAATACATGGGCATGGTGGTGCCTTATACCGATAATTATTACGCTGCTTTAAACGCGGCAGTTTTTAGCGACGGCTCTTTTTGCTACATTCCAAAAGGTGTTCGTAGCCCTATGGAGCTATCAACTTATTTTCGTATCAACTCTAGTGGCACTGGTCAGTTTGAGCGTACCTTAATTGTTGCTGACGAGGGTTCTTACGTTTCTTATTTAGAAGGTTGTACCGCTCCTCAACGAGACGAAAATCAATTGCACGCCGCAGTGGTAGAAATCATAGCACATAAAGATGCGGAAGTAAAATACAGCACAGTTCAAAATTGGTATCCCGGCGATAAAAATGGAAAAGGTGGTATTTATAATTTTGTCACAAAGCGTGGAATTTGTTTAGAAGATAATTCTAAAATCAGTTGGACTCAAGTAGAAACAGGATCTGCTATTACCTGGAAATATCCTTCTGTAATTTTAAAAGGAAATAACTCGGTAGGCGAATTTTATTCGGTAGCAGTTACAAATAATATGCAAGAAGCCGATACCGGTACAAAAATGATTCACATCGGTAAAAATTCCCGAAGCACAATTATTTCCAAAGGTATCTCTGCGGGTTTTAGTAATAACAGTTACAGGGGCTTAGTGCAAGTGCGTAAAGGTGCTACTAACGCTCGTAATTTTAGCCAATGCGATAGTTTATTAATGGGTGATAAATGTGGCGCGCATACATTTCCTTATATCGAAATTAAAGATAAAACAGGCATTGTTGAGCATGAAGCTACCACCAGCAAAATTGGCGAAGACCAATTGTTTTATTGCAAACAACGCGGTATTGATAACGAAAAAGCCATTGCCTTAATTGTAAACGGTTATTGTAAAGAAGTATTAAATAAATTACCAATGGAGTTTGCCGTAGAGGCGCAAAAACTTTTAGCAATTTCATTAGAAGGTTCAGTAGGATAATAGAAAAAAATTATGATTAGAATTAAAAATTTACACGCGTCGGTTGACGGAAAACAAATTTTAAACGGAATAAATTTGGAAGTAAAAGCCGGAGAAGTACATGCCATTATGGGGCCAAATGGTTCCGGCAAATCAACATTATCAAATGTTTTAGCAGGGCGTGCTGATTATGAGGTAACCGACGGCGAAGTAGTATTTAATGGTAAAAATTTATTGGAGCTTAGTCCGGAAGATAGAGCACGTGAAGGATTATTTTTAGCCTTTCAATATCCTGTTGAAATCCCGGGAGTAAGTAACATCAATTTTTTAAAAACAGCTATTAATGAAATTCGTCACTACAATGGTAAAGAAGATATTGCACCAAAAGATTTTTTAGAGCTTGTAAAAGAAAAGCAAAAGTTAGTTGAGTTAGACGGTAAACTAACAGGTCGCAGTGTAAATGAGGGTTTTAGTGGTGGCGAAAAAAAACGAAATGAAATTTTTCAAATGGCAGTGCTAAATCCAAAGCTGTGTATTTTAGATGAAACCGATAGCGGTTTAGATATTGATGCCTTACGAATTGTTGCTAATGGCGTAAACACATTAAAAACAAAAGAAAATGCTTATATCGTTATTACTCACTATCAAAGACTTTTAGAGCACATTGTGCCTGATTTTGTTCATATTTTATATAAAGGAAAAATTGTAAAAAGCGGGGGCAAAGAATTAGCGTTGGAACTAGAAGCAAAAGGTTATGATGAGATTAAAAAACAATTTGAATTAGCTGAATAATGATAGCAGAAAAAACAAATACTGCCCAACTACTCATAGAAAAAATTTCTTCAACTGCCGGAAAGGTTAATTTTATTAATGATTCTGCATTAACAAAGGCACTATTTTATCTAGAAGAAAAAGGTATTCCAACCAATAAAAACGAAGAATATAAATATTGTAATGTGGATGCTATTCTTAAAAAAGAATTTAAAAACATTCAAAACCAATTTTTAGAAGTAAAAAAAAGTGATGAATTTAAGTTAGAAGATACCATTACGTTAGTTGTAATAAATGGAAATTATTCAGAAACATTAAGTGATAAAATTATTTTAAAAGGCTTACACATTTCAGCTTTTTCAAATTCAGATAACAATTCAAAACAATTATTAGCCTCAATTGCTGGTGTTGAGAGCGACGCTTTTATTGCTTTAAACACTGCGTTTTGTGGCAACGGCTTTCATTTAACGGTCGAAAAAAATACTGTATTACAAATCCCTATACATGTTTTGTACATTAATTCAGCAAGTACCGATAGCTTTGTTAATCCCCGCAATATTATTGAGTTACAGGAAAGTGCTGAAGCAACTGTAATTGAACATTATTTAAATATTGGTACCGCAAAAGTGTTTACCAATTTTGTAAGCGAAAAATTTGTTGGCGAAAACGCAAAATTACAATCGTACACCATACAGAATGAAGGCACTAACGGTTTCGGAGTTTGCACCAATCAAGTAAAATTAAATAAGCATTCAGTTTACAACAATACTACTGTAACCCTTAGTGGGCAAGTAGTTCGTAACAACCACAATGTCGTTTTAGCCGATTCAAATTGCGAAGCGCATCTTAATGGATTATTTATTACTAGCGGTTCGCAGCTTGTAGATAATCATACGATGATGGATCATCAAATGCCTCATTGTGAAAGTAATGAATTATATAAGGGTATTATTGATGATAAAAGTACAGGTGTTTTTAACGGTAAAATTTTTGTAAGAAGAGATGCTCAAAAAACAAATGCTTATCAAAGTAGTAAAAATATTTTGTTAAGTGATGACGCCACTATTAATACAAAACCGCAATTAGAAATTTATGCCGACGATGTTAAGTGCAGCCACGGAACCAGCACGGGTAAGATAGAAGAAGAAGCCATGTTTTACTTAAACGCCCGTGGTATTGGAAAAGAAAGCGCTAAAAAATTATTGCTAAATGCTTTTGCCAGGGAGGTAATTGATAAAATAGCGGTAGATAGTTTAAGAGAGTTAGTAAATCAAAAATTGAATTTAATATAGTGGTTGATAGTGAATATATCCGTTCTCAATTCCCCATTCTTAGTCAAAAAATTAATGGTTATCCTTTAATTTATTTTGATAACGGTGCTACCACACAAAAACCATCAAGGGTAATTGATTCTATTTCTAATTTTTACAAAACCTCTAATTCTAATATTCACAGGGGAGTTCATACATTAAGCAGAAAAGCTACTGAAATGTTCGAGGAGTCTCGCACCACAATTGCAAATCATTTTAATGTGAAAAATCCTCAACAAGTAATTTTTACAGCAGGAACAACAGATAGCATAAATATAATTGCGCAAGGTTTAGCAAAAGATATTCTTACTGATGGCGACGAAATTATTTTGTCAACCTACGAACATCATTCAAACATTTTGCCGTGGCAAATGTGGGCCGAAAATAATAACGGACTGTTAAAAATAATTCCTTTAAACGAAAATCAAACTTTAAATTTAGATATTCTTGAAAATTTAATCACGCTAAAAACAAAGGTAATTGCCATTACTCATGTTTCTAACACACTTGGTTTATTTACCGATATTGAAAAAATAAAAGCCATTGCAAAAAAACATAAATTAATCATTGTCTTAGATGGCGCGCAATCTGCTCCACATACAGCCGTTGATTTACAAAAGTTAGATGTTGATTTTTTCGTATGCAGTGCTCACAAAATTTATGGCCCAACAGGTATAGGGCTTTTATACATGTCTGAAAAATGGTTAAACGAATTACCTACAACCAAACCCGGTGGGGGAACAATTAAAACGGTTTCTTTTAAAAAAACAGAATATGCCGAAGGTGCTTTGCGTTTTGAACCCGGCACACCACACATTTCAGGTGCAGTAGGCTTTGCAGAGGCAATACGATTTGTAGATGAAGTTGGAATGGACACTGTTTTTAATTATGAGCACGAGTTAGTGCAACACGCGCAAACATTATTAAAACAAATTTCGGAAGTTATTATTTACGGCGAGAGCGAATTAAAAGCCGGTGTAATTTCATTTAATATAAAAGGGCAACACCCATTTGACGTTGGTACGTTGTTGGACAAATACGGAATTGCAGTCCGCACCGGACACCACTGTACCCAACCTTTAATGGAATGTTTGGGCATACAAGGTACTATTAGAATAAGTTTTGCTATTTATAATACAAAACAAGAAATAGAATTTTTTATTGAAAAGTTAAAGAAAGTCATTTTAATGTTAAACTAACGTATGCGGTTGAGCTTTTAGAAGCACTTATAAAATAAACATGAGTATAAAAGATATTGAACAAGAAATAATTGATGAGTTTGAACTATTTGGCGATGACTGGGAGGCTAAATACGAGCATTTAATTGACTTAGGAAAAGCCTTACCAATAATTAAAGAAGAATTAAAAACAGACAATAAAATAATTAAAGGTTGCCAGAGCCGGGTGTGGTTAAATGCAGAACTAAATAACGATACAATTGTTTATACTGCTGATAGCGACGCAATAATAACAAAAGGAATGGTAGCATTAATGGTAAGAGTTTTAAGTAATCAAAAGCCGCACGACGTTATAAAAGCAAATTTAGAATTTATAAATAAAATTGGTTTAACCGAACATTTAAGCCCCACACGCGCAAACGGCTTAGTAAGCATGATAAAACAAATGAAATTAGAAGCATTAAAATTTAGTAATTAAAATATGCCTGCAATAATAGTAACAAAAAATACCGAATTAATGCAACGTGTAATCGATGAGATTAAAACTTGTTTCGACCCTGAAATACCTGTGGATGTTTGGGAACTTGGATTAATTTATGAATTACATTTAGATGACGACAACAACCTAAAAATCGTTATGACGCTTACATCGCCTAACTGCCCTGTAGCTGAGAGTTTACCTGCCGAAGTAGAAAATAAATTAAAATTGGTGCAAGACATAAAATCAGCTGAATTAAAACTAACCTTTGAACCAACTTGGGAAAAAGAGATGATGAGCGAAGTTGCGCAATTGGAATTAGGATTTATGTGATTTACACATTGCCCCTTTTATTTTAGGGAGTAGGGGGATTAAATCAAAAAAGATGGAAAACGAAATAACAAATAAAGTTTCAAATAGCGGAATCGTTACAATCGATTTGGAAGAATTCTATATTCACGGCGAACGGGTTTTATTTGATATTAAACCACATTTGTTTCAAGAATTAATTTTACGCGAAAAAGAGTTTAGAGAATTTATTAAAACAAATAACTGGAGTTTTTATAAAGATAAATTAGTTGCATTAACATGTACAGCCGATGCCATCGTTCCAACCTGGGCATATATGTTATTAACCTTAGCTTTAGAACCTTTTGCTAAGCGAATTGTATTTGGTAATCTATCGGAATTAGAAACAATTTTATTTGCCGAAAAATTAACTTTTCTCAACCTTTCAACTTATAAAAATGCGCGGGTAGTAATTAAAGGCTGTGGTGATATTGATATTCCGAAAAATGCCTATGTACAAATAACAAGTTTGTTAAAGCCTATTGCTAAAAGCATTATGTACGGCGAACCTTGTAGTACTGTGCCGTTGTATAAAGCGGCCAAATAAAAAATTAATTATTTAACATTACCGGCATTACCAGCATTAAAATATCTTCGGCCGGATTGGCTTTGTTATTTGGCAATATAATTCCGGCACGGTTTGGCGCGCTCATTTCAATAATAATTTCGTCGGCATCTAAATTACTCACCATCTCCACTAAAAAACGAGAGTTAAAGCCTATTTCCATGTCTTCGCCTACATAAGTGCAAGTTAAAATTTCTTGACCTTCGTTTGCAAAATCTAAATCTTCGGCACTAACTTGCAACTGGCTGCCGGTAACCTTTACGCGTATTTGATGAGTAGCCTTATTACTAAACACGCTTACACGTTTTAAAGCGCCTAAAAATGCACTTCTGTCTACAGTTAATTTATTAGGATTTTGTTTAGGTATTACGGCTTCATAGTTTGGATATTTACCATCAATTAAACGGCAAATTAAATTTACATTTCCAAAACTAAATAAGGCGTTGGTTTTATTAAAATCAACTTTAACAGCGTCATCCAAACCCATTAATAAATTTTTTAAAATATTTAATGGTTTTTTTGGCATGATGAAGGATGCTGTAGCTCCCGCTTTAGCATCGGTGCGAGTGTAGCGAACTAATTTGTGCGCATCTGTTGCTACAAAAATGGTATTTGTTTCGCTAAATTGGCAAAACACGCCGCTCATTACAGGTCGTAAATCATCGTTACCGGTTGCAAAAATAGTTTTATTAATAGCGTTTGCAAGCACATCGCTTTTTATTACTAACGATGTTTCTGAATCTAATTTTGGTAATTTTGGATACTCATCGCCATTTTGACCTGATATATTATAATCTCCCGTTTCGGTTTTAATTTTAATACTATGTTTTGTTTTATCTACAATAAACGAAATAGGTTGTTCGGGTAAATTGGCTAAAGTATCTAGCAATGTTTTTGCAGGAACGGCTATGTTACCAACTTCATTACACTCAATTTTTAAGGTAGTTGTAATTGTGGTTTCCATATCGCTGGCGCAAAGTGTTAATTCACTTTTATTTATCTCAAATAAAAAACAATCTAAAATTGGAATTGTATTGTTGGTATTTAAAACGCCACCAATTGATTTTAAATGTTTTAATAAGGTTGATGCTGATACTACAAAGTTCATAAAATGAATTTTAATTTAAGTAGCAAAATTAGATTTTACTATAAAAAATAGCTATTTATTAAATAATAGTTATAAGTTATTTTTTAACAGTTGCATAAAAAATTACGGATTCGAATTCCAGATATTCTTTGATAAAAAAACCTTAGTGGTTAACTAAAACCTAATTTTTAAAGTACAAAGGCGTAATTAATAATTTACCAAATACAAAATATTGTACTAATGCCCATTCTGTATTATTTGAAAAACGTAAATACATTCTATCAGGGTCGTATGAATAAGTTACGCCCATTTCAGGAACTATTGGCGGGGGTTGTTTGTGATAAAATGTAAATTCGTTATTTATAAATCCATTGCCAACTATTGTAATTTTACAAAAGGGTTTTTGCAGGGCCAACGAATCTTCCAGTTTTTTATTTTGTCCGGTAAATAAATATTCGTAAGAAATGTTTTGATAGTAAGCTAAATACTGTTTAAGTTTATTAGAATTAAACGGTAATTCTTTTTTGTGCCTGTCAATTAATTTAAACGTTGTAGTATTTAATAATTCAATAGTAAACGATGAATCCGGAAAATCAAAATGTTCTACTTTAATTTGTTTTAGTTGCGGTGGTGTAAAATTTAAAACTAATCTGTCTCGCCATTCATTCTCGTTTGCAATATATCTGGGCTTTAAATAACCTGTAAATCCTGCAATATGACACAAATATGGGTCTGGATAATTATCTCCGCTTTCTACATTAGTTAATAACATATACGATCCTTCAGAATTTTGCGGCTCGTGTCCAACATAGTATTGTTTAACTAACTCTTCGCCACAATAAATTTCAACTTTTAGCGCCCTTGCACTCATAAACTTTAAAGTGTTTTCTTTGGCTTGTTTGGGCACGCTCATTTTTACATCAACATGTTTTATAACCTCCATTAAGTTTAAAATAGCATCGTTACGGCAAGTATATTTATCGTTTACAATCCAGCCTTTTGCAGTTCGTTTTAGTAACGATTTATTGCCATTTTTATCGGCTATAAAAATTTTAGTAATTAAAGCCGTGTCTTTAAATTTAAAATTGCGGGCATCCTCATCAACAGTAGTTGTTTTACCATTATTAAAATATACAAATACTGCAATACCTGTTAGTAAAAGCAATATAGCAATTATAGAAAACGATGAACGTTTTTGCATAGTAAATTAATTAAAGGAGATTATTTAAATTCTCTACGCGAATCAAATAATGAACTTGCTAAGTTATTGTAACGGAAGCAAAACTCTACACCACCATTATAACGCGAAGCATTACGATACGAAGACACATTTACATCATAAGAAAAACCAAAAGCCACATCACCCATTTCATACATTATTTTTGGTATAATAGCATCTTTAACTCTGTAGTATAAACCTACGCCTATAGCATTTTGTGTTTTTTGTCCTGTTACTTTTGTACCCATGCTAACACGGTATTTTACATAAGTTCCTGTAATAACTTCCCAGGCTTTACCTTGTTTTTGGTATAATAACGAGGGGGTAATGGTAAATTTAGTATCTTCAAAATCAAAATTAGAGGTAAAAGCAAATGCCAAACGTATTGGTAAACGGTAACTTGCTCCCGCACTATAATCTTGCACAGGTTTGTTTAAGTGAAAAGCGCCAAAAGCTAGTTTAAATGAAGACACATCATCATGATCCTGATCTGTTTTTACTTTGGTATATTCATAAGCCATTCCGGTTGCTAAATCGGTAGTTGTATATTGTCTAAACGATTGCTCTCCATTTAAAGCCGCATTATCTACTAAATAATTACCATCAAACTGCGATGCAAAAGTTAGTTTATTATAATTGGCATTAGTTGCGTTTACACCACCCGCTAATCCGGCACTTAATACTCCGCCTTTTTTAACTTTTAGTATGCCACTTACATTTAATAACACATTGGTTTTTTTTAATTGAGCAACTCCGGCTTGGTCGTATGCAATTGTTAAGCCCATGCCCAAAAAGGCTTTTCTTCTGCGCGATTTAAACAAACCGCCATCAACACAAATAGCACCCGAATTGTAAGCGGCTCCTACACCTGTGCCCATCGAGTTCCATTGATTTTTGCCATTTAACGAAAATCTAATATAACCGTTGTAAAAACCTGTATTGGCAGGACTTATTAATAAAGGCATTTCATTTATTTGCGAAAAATGAATGTCCTGCGCATTTACACCATTAAATACGCTTATTATAAATATAATTAATAAGTACTTTTTTTGCATAGTTTATATATAATAATTTATCTAACTAATGTTACGTTACCTTTTGCCATTTTAGCTTCGTTAAACACGTTTTTATATGTAATTACCCAGGCATAAACGCCTGTAATAGACGGTTGGCCAACAAACGTTCCATCCCAACCAACTTGCGGGTCAGTGCTCCTAAATACTTCCTGCCCCCAACGGTTATAAATTCTAAAATCATACTCTCCGGTAAAAGCAGCGCTTCCTAAAGGTTTATACACATCATTTACATTATCGTTATTTGGAGAGAAAGCACTTGGCATATTTGCACTTTCGCCATTTTGGTTTATATCCGATGTTTTATCTGTAAACACTGCAATTACCTCTTCACTATTTTGATTAAATTGATTAAAACTTATAGAAATCGAATCTTTACTTAAAGGGGCGCTATTTAATGGTTGATGTTGTTTAAATTCCCAATGGTGAAAAGCGTAAGTAGTGTTTGTGGGAATGGCTTTAAAACTTAATATTGTAGGATAATAATTGCCAGCCCATTTGTAGTAAGGCAAAATTTCGGTATTTAATTTTACCGATCCGGCTCCTGCTGGCTCAACATCTACTGTAAGAGGATAAGGCCCCTGCGAATAATAATTACATTTTTTTAAACCATTAATCATCCAGTCACATCGGTAAGCAATAATACGGCGAAGTTGTACCATATTACTATCCCACGTTTCCGGTAAAGATGAATATGGACTCATTGTTGGCGTGTATGCAGGATCAGAGTGATTATGCATTTCTTTTTCGTACAGTGTTTTAATATAATCAAAATGCTTTAAAATATTATCGCAACGCAAAGGTCCGTTTAATAAATCTTGATAACGATTTTTATATTCTAACTGAAATTTACCACAAGCTAAGCCTGTAGGGTCGCTTGTTTCCATTAATTTTTTCATAATATTACCATGTCCGTTAAAGGCATTGGCAGTAGTAGGCGTAGTTAGGGCAGAACCAACCTGATACATGTTTTTACATGGAAAAGCGGCATAATTATTATAGGTTGTAGCAGTGCCATTTGAATTACCGGCTATTGTAAAGTTAAAAATGGTTGGCATATTCCATAAGTAATAATGGAATTTGGTACCCGGTTTACCCGCTTGGTTGCCTCTGCCAAAAGCCACATTATTTAACCAAAAATCATTATCAATGGCATAAGTTCCCAATACAAAATAATCTATAAAACTTTCTTTATCCAATTTAGCCATTAAATTATTGTAATTGGTTAAATTTTGTAATGGTAGGCGCGAAGGCTCATAAACCTCTTTATTAAATGCATTAAGAGGGGAAAACTGGGCATGATACGACCCATCGCCATTAGTTGCAAAGGTTTCAAAGCCACCACCATTAAGAATATCTAAATCTACCGAGTCTTTAGCTTGTTTGTTATAAAATGCCTCATAATGTTGGTCGTAAACCTCTCGTAAATCGTAAACACCTTGGTAAACACCATTAATAAAAGCTATTACAGGTTTTAAGTGTAAAGGGTTAACATGCAAATTATTTTTTGCGGCTAACGATTGGTAAAACACATCGCGTATGCCTGTACCGTAAATAGTTGCTGTTGCCGGGCTGATTAATAAGGAATTACTTTCATAATCGCCTGCTTTTAAATGTAAGGTTGGAAAAGCAGTACGGCTGCTAGTACCTAAACCGGCAACATTAAATATTGGATATCCCGTTGGGCTAACAGTACTGTTAAAATCACAACCAAAACCCATATTATCATTCATAGTTATGTAAATGCCTTTTTGTGCAGTTCGCCAGGTTTCGATTTGTGGTTTGAACATTTGCGCATAGCCTTCTGTAATTTGGTTTTTATCAAAATACTCAACATGTATAGTTGGCGAAGTTGGGGCTGTGCCTCCTCCTGCCATCCAATTAATCTCAGTGCTATGTATGGCTATAGATATTATCCCAAATTCAGGTTGTATTTGAGAATATTCAGGCTCATAAAAATACGTGTTGGTTTGGCAAAAGCTGGGTAAGTAGGTATCTGTTGAGCACGATAAAGTTGGTGATGGATAAGACATTGCCCTATACATTGTAGTACTAGCCCATAAAGGACCGGCTAGTGAATCGTATTTAAAAGAAGACGCACCTCCAATAGTTGGAAAATCACCATTTAGAGTATACCAAACATCAAAACAATTTGTAGTATCGTGGGCAGTCTTTCCATCAATTTTTATTTTTATTTCAAAAATATTATTGCAAAATCCTGAACCCGAATTATAAACCCCGGCCTTACATTCAAACTGCGGCGTTGGCAAATAATCTTTATAAGTAAACGCCATCGGCGGGTTAGCTATAGAAAAAGTATTAGCAGTTGCTAAACGAAAGCCATAAATGCCTAATACAGAAGTATACATTCGTACCCGGCTATGCCCTAATTGTGTTTTTTGAACCAGTACGCTATCACGCACAACACCATTAGACGTTGATAGAATTAACCATTGGTTCTTACATTGTGCTATATCAAAACTTGCATGATACTCACCCGCTGTAGTAACTAAATTTTTACCCGTAAGCCATACTACTTTAAAACTGTTTGCATTACCGGCTGGACCCAACATTGCGTTTGAAGGAAATTTCCATTTAAATAAATTCAACCGGTCGTTACTTAAATAGTAACCCGCTAACGATACCGATTGGCTTTGTGTAGTTGTAAGTTCTACCCAGTCGCTGGCGTTTCCATAACTATCAAGCGGCGTTCCACCATTACTGGCCGAGTATTCATTTAATATAATGCCCTGATTAGAGGGATTTTGCGATTTTACATGTTTATAAAATCCAAGCATAAAAAGTACACTTAATGCTATAGTAAACCTATTAGTTAACCTACTACTTTTTTTATCCATAATAAATACATTGTAAATATACAGTTAGTAACGTTAAAAATCAAAAAATGGTTGGCTAATTGTTAAATATTTGTTGTTAATACAAAAATCAAAAGCTTAACTTTGTCTTTCTTATAAAAAAATGAGCGATATTATCCATCACGAATGCGGCGTTGCTTTAATTAGGTTATTAAAACCGGTTGAATTTTATAAAGAAAAATATGGATCGGCACGTTATGGCTTACATAAGCTATATCAGTTGATGGAAAAAATGATTAATCGCGGACAAGATGGAGCAGGCATTGCCACCATTAAGTTAGATGTAGAGCCGGGCACTACTTATATTGATCGCCTCCGTTCGGTTGAACAAAAAGCAAATCAGGATATTTTTAGCCAGGTAAACGAATTATTTATTAATGCGCAACGCCAAAACCCCGAGGAATATAAAAGCGCACAATGGCAAAAACAAAACATTCCATTTTTAGGCGAATTGCTTTTAGGACATTTACGTTATGGCACTTTTGGTAAAAATACTGTACAAAGTTGCCATCCTTTTCGTCGTCAAAACAATTGGATGAGTCGTAACCTTTTAGTGGCGGGTAATTTTAATTTAACTAATGTTGATGAGTTATTTGGGCATTTGGTAGAACTTGGTCAACATCCTACCGAAAAAGCCGATACGGTTACGGTAATGGAAAAAATTGGACATTTTTTAGATAAGGAAAACGACCGTTTATTTAAAAAATTTAAAGAGCAAAACGATAAAAATTACGAAATAAGTAAACTTATTCAACAAAATATTGATGTGGCAGCTATTTTAAAAGAAAGCAGCAAACGTTGGGATGGAGGTTATGTAATGGCAGGTATGATGGGGCACGGTGACGCTTTTGTGTTGCGCGACCCTAGTGGTATTCGTCCTGCGTTTTATTATAGCGATGATGAAGTAATTGTGGTAGCAAGCGAACGTCCGGTTATTCAAACAGTATTTAACGCACCTTTTGAAAACATTAACGAAATAAATCCGGGCAGCGCTTTAATCATAAAAAAAAGCGGAGAATTATTTCAGGAGGAAATAGTTGAGCCTTTGGAACGTAAAAGTTGTAGTTTTGAACGCATTTATTTTAGCAGGGGTAACGATGCCGATATATATAAGGAACGAAATAAATTAGGGCGAAATTTAACCCAAAGTGTTTTAAAAAGTGTAAATAACGATTTAGAGAATACTGTTTTCAGTTACATTCCAAATACTGCCGAAGTTGCATTTGGCGGCTTGGTTGAGGGTATAGATGAATACGTGAACAAAACAAAAACAGAGCAAATTATTAAATTAAAAAATAATTTAAGCGATGTAGAAATTACAAAAATTTTAAGCACCCACCCACGTATACACAAAGTAGTTTTAAAAGACGCCAAACAACGCACCTTTATTACCAACGATGAAAGCCGCGATAGCCTTGTAAGCTTAGTGTATGACGTAACTTATGGCACTGTAAAAAAAGATGTGGATAATTTGGTGGTGTTAGATGATAGCATTGTGCGCGGTACCACTTTAAAGCAAAGTATTTTACAAATATTAGATAGATTACATCCTAAAAAAATTGTGGTGGTAAGTTCGGCGCCTCAAATTCGTTTTCCGGATTGTTACGGAATAGATATGGCCGTGTTAGGCAAATTTATTGCTTTTGAAGCCACAATTACATTATTAAAAGAAAACGGAAAGCAGCAATTTTTAAACGAATTATACCAGCGAGCAAAAATTGAAGTGGAAAAACCAAAAGAAGAGCAAGTTAATTTGGTAAAAGAAATTTACGCGCATTATTCTCCCGAAGTTATTTCAGCAAAAATTGCGCAACTATTAAAACCTACAAACTTAAAAGCAGAGTTAGAAATTATTTATCAAAGTCTTGAGGGGCTTCATACTGCCTGCCCAAACCATACCGGCGATTGGTATTTTAGCGGTAATTACCCAACCCCCGGAGGAAACAGAGTAAGTAACAAAGCCTATATAAATTACATTGAAGGCAATCACGTTAGAGCGTATTAATTTTGGATAGGTCATTGCTAGGTTTTTTCCGCTAAAGCAATATCATTTTTTACATAAGATTAATTTCTGCCCTCACAATAAAAAATTTAATAAAACTGTTTAAATTAAAATTTTAATTTGCAATTCTCTTACCTTATATTTGGTAGAAATAATACACGTATGCAATTTAAAAAATTAAAACTTTATAGTTTCTTATTTTTATCCTTACTAGCGGTTTACAGCTCCGCGCAAAAGTTTACACAGTTTGCTAATGATACAGGTAAATTTACAAAAGATTTAGGGCAGTATTTTTTTGATAACAGTGCTAATAAAGAGGATGCGCAAGTTTATATAAAAGCTTTTGATAAACTATGGAAAAATAATACCATTGCAGGTTATTATAAAGAAGTTGCAATTAAAACAGCCAACGCAATGCTTGCAAAGCGTATGAAGCCTTACCCTTATTTTTACGGCTACTTTAACACCTTGGTAACTTGCATCGAAAACAATCAATCTTACGAAAATTTTAATAATTGGCAAAAATGTGTAGATAAATTATTATTAGGAAAAACGGTAAGGGGCGTACAGGAGTTTTTAGATATGAGCGAAAATATTTTTAAAAACAATGTATTCTACAAAACCCCGTCCTATGCGTATTACAGTGCCGAGCCCAACTATAAATTTGAGTATGATACCATTCCATTAGTTAAGTTTAAAAACATTACATTAATTGGTGTAAACCCACGTGGCGACAGTATTGCGGTTGAAGAAACTGAAGGAATTTTTTACCCTACCAACGGTAAATTTGTTGGTAAAGGCGGTAAAGTTAGTTGGGCGCGTGCAGGCTTAGATGCTAATGTTTATGCCACTTTAAAACGGTATGCTATTGATTGTAAAACCGGTAATTACACTAGCGATACGGTAACTTTTGTAGGAAAACAATTTTTTGATAAACCACAAATTGGTAAATTATCAGATAGAATTATAACCGAAAATCAGGAAAAAACTTATCCGCGCTTCGATTCTTACAGCAAACGCTTAGTAGTAAAAAACATTTACCCCGATGTAGATTATGATGGCGGATTTGGCATGCGAGGCGCAAAATTTGTAGGTTCGGGTGGCGCCGCTAACCCAGCACGTATTGTATTTAAACGTAATAATGTTAAGTTTTTAGAAATCAGTGCACGCTCTTTTGGAATGAGTAAAGATAAAATTGTAGCCAACCCGGGCATGGTAAAGTTTTTTTTAGATAAGGATACTATTTATCATCCGGGTTTAAGTTTTACGTATCAAGTTGATAAGCGTTTGGTAACAATTTTACGTGGCGATGATGGTTTGCAAAAAACACCTTTTTCAAATTCGTTTCATAAATACGATATGTATTTTGAACAAATTATTTGGCAGTTAGACGAGCCGCTTATGAAATTTGGGTTTCTACCAAATAATTTTCAAGGCGAAGCCTATTTTGAATCGAGCGATTTTTATAATCTTCAAAAAGCCGAAGTTATTAAAAGTGGCGAAAGTGTTAGCCCCATTACTAAAATGATTGATTATTACAATGCTAATAACAAACCAGCAACCTTTACAGTTGTTGATTTTGCCAAGTATATAAAATACTTAGCAAACGATTTGCGCCCCATGATTTTTAAAATGGCAATTTATGGTTTAATTTATTTTAACCCCGAAAGCGATGTTATTTCTATTCGTCCTCGTTTGTTTGATTATGCCGATAATGCCAAACACAAACACGATTATGATATTATAACGCTTCACTCTGTTACACCAGGAAAAGAAAATGCCACAGTAAATTTATTAAATTACGATATTACTGTACACGGCGTAAAACAAGTGTTGTTAAGCGATACACAAAAAGTATTTATGTTTCCAAAAAATGCCGAAATACTTTTAAAACGTAATCGCGAAATGGATTTTAGTGGTACAGTTGCATCCGGTAAATTTGAATTTATTGGTAAAGATTTTATTTTTGATTACAACGAATTTAAAGTAAAAATGAAAACCATCGACTCTATAAAAATATTTGTAGAAGCTTTTGAAGCGGATGTAAATGGTAACGTTCCGTTTAAAAAAGTACAAACCTTAATAGAAAATGTAAATGGCGAACTAAGAATAGATGCTCCAAAAAACAAAAGTGGCTATGGTAAATCACCTACTTTTCCCAGCTTTCAAAGTTTTAAAGATAGCTACGCTTTTTACGATAAACGCCAAATTTTTAAAGGGGCATATAATAAAGATAAATTTTATTTTAAACTCGATCCGTTTAGTATCGATAGCCTCGATAACTTTCGCAATGAAAGTTTACGATTTGACGGCAGCTTTGTATCAGCCGGAATTTTTCCAACCTTTAAAGAGGTATTAACATTACAAAGAGATTATTCGCTTGGCTTTATTCGCCAAACCCCCCCTGGTGGTTTTGATGCTTACGGGGGCAAAGCTAAGTTTACAAACGAAATTCGTTTAAGTAATAAAGGTTTAAGAGGCGGTGGAGATTTGGATTTTAGTTCAAGCCATTCTGTATCTTCTGATTTTATATTTTTTCCGGATAGTATGAATGGTATAGCCAATACCTTTGATGTGAAAGAGGGCGATAGTCCCGAATTTCCAAACGCACATGGCGATACAGTTCGACTACATTTTATGCCATATAACGAGGTGTTGCAGGCATTTGATATTAAACGTCCATTTATTTCTTACAAAGAAAAAATTCAGTTTAGAGGCAGATACGATTTAACAAACAAAGAATTAACAGGAAACGGTAAAGTTGAATTTGATAAAGCGGATTTAAGTTCGGGTAAAATTTTATTTGTAAAACGCAGGTTTTTTAGCGACACTGCTAATTTTCATTTAAAAGCATTTGATGAGGAGGGTTTTACGTTTAGTACAGTAAATGTAAATGCAAAAATAGATTTTGATAAACGTGAAGGAGATTTTATTACCAATGGAAAGGGTAGTTATGTAAAATTTGATAAAAACCAATACATAGCTTTTATGGATAGATTTAAATGGTATATGGATCAGGAAGATATAGAGTTAGGTGATACGCAGAAAAAATTAGATACCGACCAATCAGAGTCTGGATTAGATTTGGAAGGCCCACAATTTATTAGCGTACACCCAAAGCAGGATTCGTTGCGTTTTTTTGCCCCCGGTGCCAAATATAATTTACGTAAATATATTATTAGTTGTAAAAATGTGCCTTACATAAATGTGGCGGATGCACGTGTGTTTCCGGATAACGGTGATGTTACAATTTATAAAAATGCTGTAATGGATACTTTAGAAAAATCGAACATTTTAGCAAATACAGTTACTAAATTTCATAATATTCGTAATGCTACAACAAATATTTTTGGTAGGTACAGTTACCTCGCAAGTGGCGAATACCAATATGTTGATGAAAATGATAAGCCTTATCTCATTTATTTTAAAACCATAAAACCCGATACCTCGGGGCAAACAATTTCTGAAGGTGAAATACCTGATAAAGCCGGATTTAAATTTAACGATTATTTTAGTTTTGCCGGAAAGGTATATTTACAAGCCACACAACAGTTTTTAACTTTTGATGGCGGCACAAAAATTGTACATGCTTGTAATAATATTGGTAAATCGTATTTAAAATTTAAAGGCGAAATTAATCCTAAAGAAATTTTAATTCCTATTCCTAAAAAAGCTGTAGATATGAATGACGCACAAGTTGGCACAGGATTGTTTTATAATGCGGATACAAATATGGTATACTCTACTTTCCTTTCGCTACAAGGGGCACGCAGTAGTAAAGATGTAATTGAAGCTGATGGTGTTTTAACCTTTGATAAAGAAAATAAAATGTACGAAATCTCTAACAAAGAAAAATTAGCAGAGATGAGTTTGCCCGGAAATTACGTGAGTTTAAATACAGAAAACTGTATTATTAATACCGAAGGTAGTTATAACCTAAGTACAGATTTAGGGCAAATAAAACTAAAAGCCGTTGGTAATGCTGCACACAGCACTGTAAACGATAGTGTTAATTTTAATTTAATGCTGGTGTGTGATTTCTTTTTTGATAACGGGCCAATTAAAAAAATGGCAAAAGATTTTGAGTTGTATGTTGGAACCCTTAGCCCTACACCATTTGAGGGAGATGTACTCAACCATGGTTTGATAGAAATTTTAGGAAAAGAGCGTGGCGATAGAGCGTTATCAGAATTAAATTTATATGGTAACTATAAAAAATTTCCCGACGAGTTAGAAAAACCATTGGTGTTAAACGATGTAAAAATGACCTACAGCAAAAGTTTAAAAGGCTACTTCTCGCAAGGAAATATTGGTGTGGGCAATGTTTTAAAAACCGAAATTTTTAGATATATGAAAGGTTATGTTTTAATAACAAAAAAACGTGGCGGCGACCAATTAGATATTTATTTAGAACCGGATGGAAATACTTGGTATTATTTTACCTTTTTTAAAAGCAAAATGCTTGCCGCAAGTAGTAACGAAGCATTTAATACTGAGATAAAAGATATGAAAAGTAAAAATAAAAAAATGGACATTGATAAAGGACCATCTTACAGTTTTGATGCAACAAATAAAAATAAAAAAGATGCATTTATAAGACTTTTAAAAACAAAAGGCGGAGTAGATGGCGATAATGTTGAGAAAAAAGAGGAAGAATAGAAGATGAACAAAAAACTTATTTCTACTGAAATACCCCACCACACTTGCGTTTTAATAGGTGTTATTAATAAATTGCAAGACGATGGTTTGGCAAAAGAATATTTAGAAGAGCTTGCTTTTTTAACCGAAACGTATGGTTTGGAAACTAAAAAAACCTACACTCAAAAACTCGAAAGACCAGACAAAGCCACCTTTATTGGTAAAGGCAAATTAGCCGAAATAAAAAATTTTGTTGTTGAAAACAAAATCAATGTTGTAATTTTTGACGATGAACTCTCGCCCTCGCAACAGCGTAATTTAGAAAAAGAATTAGGCAAAAAAATATTAGATCGCACCACTTTAATTTTAGAAATTTTTGAACAACGTGCACAAACGGCTCACGCCAAAACACAGGTAAAGTTAGCGCAATACCAATATATGTTACCTCGCCTTACGGGTATGTGGACTCACTTAGAGCGACAACGTGGTGGCACTGGCACACGCGGAGGAGCTGGCGAAAAAGAAATTGAAACTGATAGGCGTATTGTACGTGATAAAATTTCGTTGTTAAAAGAGCAATTAAAAGATATTGATAAGCAAATGGCTACGCAACGTAAAAATCGTGGAGAATTAATTCGTGTAGCATTAGTAGGCTATACTAACGTAGGTAAAAGTACCATTATGAATTTATTAAGCAAAAGCAATGTGTTTGCCGAAAATAAGTTATTTGCAACATTAGATACTACTGTTAGAAAAGTAACAATTGAGAACTTATATTTTTTATTAAGCGACACTGTTGGATTTATTCGAAAATTGCCTACCGATTTGATTGAAAGTTTTAAATCAACTTTAGATGAGGTACGGGAAGCAGATGTATTAATTCATGTAGTAGATATTTCTCATAAAAATTTTGAAGAACATTTAAACGTAGTAAAACAAACGCTTCAAGACATTAATGCTGCTGATAAACCTACTATTTTAGTATTTAATAAAATTGATGCTTTTACGTACACACAAAAAGAGGAAGACGATTTAACACCGAGTACTCGCGAAAATTTAAGTTTACAAGACATAAAAAACACTTGGATGAAGAATTTAAACACTACTAGTATATTTATTAGCGCGCAAAATAAGGACAATATGGATGAGTTTAAGAAAACAGTTTACGAATTGGTAAAGGAGTTACACGTTAAACGTTATCCTTATCATAATTTGTTATATTAATAAAATTAAAAAATTAAATTTTTTAAGGAACATAGCATTTTTTTATGTATTCTGTTAATAGCAATTATTCTCAGACTTATTCCACTATTTAATTACCAATTTACCTCTGATGAATTAAGTGGTTTAGAAAGAACGCAGTTTAAATCTTTTAATGACTTAATAGAATATGGAGTAAAAACAGATACGCATCCTGCATTTGTACAATTATTGATTTATTATTTATCATTATTTTTTGGCTATAGTACGTGGGTAATTAAATTGCCGTTTTTAGTGTTTAGTTTTTGTGCAATTATTTACAGTTATTTTTTAGGGTATAAAAATTTTTCTAAACAGGTGGGAATTATCGCAAGTTTAATTTTTAGTTTTTCGTTAATATTTGTTTTTTACGCCCCTATTGCCCGCATGTATATATCCGGAGTTTTTTTTAGTGTGGCTCTGCTTTATTATTTTTTCGAAATTTTTCACGCAAACACAAATAAAACATTAAACTATTTTTTATTTGGGTTATTCGCTTTATTATCTGCTTTAAATCAACATATAAATGCTTTGTTTGCATTTACTATTTGCCTTTCCGGTTTATTTTATTTGCCAAAAAATAACTATAAAAAATATTTAATAACGTGTGTTTGTGTAGTGTTAGCTTATTTACCACACTTATCCGTTACATTGCACCAATTTAATATGGGTGGTATTGGCTTTGAGCAGGGGGGGGGCTGGATACCAAAACCGACAACTCATAGCGTAATTAATTTTTTAAAAATTTTATTTGGCACCGGTAAAAGCTACATTGTTTTTTTAGCATTAATTATATGTACATTTATTATAAATAAGCGCGCAATATTCAATAAAAAACAATTGTATTTAATTGTTATATTTTTAGTTAACTTTTCAATTATTTATTTTTATTCTGTTTATCGGTCTTCTATTTACCAGCATTCTGTTATGTTATTTAGTTCTGTGGCTCTTGTTTTGTTTGTGAGCTCATTCTTACATGTTAAAAATCCAATCGCTTTTTATACTTATACTTTTATCATTTTTAGTCTATTTATTTACAAAACGTATTATAAAAAAAACTATTACGGGCAATGCGTTTCTAATATTTTCGAATACGAGTTTAAACGTACAGCCGAACTTAAAAATAATTATGGTAGTTCGGCAGTATATCCTGTTTATTTTGATGCTTATGATTTTATGAAGAAAATTTATTTTAAAAAATACCTTACAACTTTTGATTGTAAAATTTCTTCCGATTCCGTAACTTTTTCCTTAAATAAATACGCCCATTTTTTATCAAATTTAAAGTGCGACTATTTAGCTTTAGGCTCTTCGTATCCTATTTTTCAAGCAGTTACTAGGCAATACTTTCCTTATTTGGTTGAGAATACACAAACTCAAGGCTTAAACTTTAAGGTTTACTCTAAATTAAAGTCAGATGAGAAGAAATGTGTGCCCGATGACGCTATATTAAATTCTGCCTCTGTTTTTAATAATGGGAATTACACATTTTCCTATTCAAAAAACGTGATTAAAAACAAAACGCAATTCTCACTTTTAATCGATTCTATAAGCGAATTTCCATTTCAAGCAAAAGCAGCTTTAAATTCTGTAACCTCAAAAGAAGGCCAAGTGGTTTTAGTAACAACAAAATTTAAAACGCAAAACCTAAAGTTTAATAATGTTGGTATTTGTATTTCGCTAAACGAAACAAAAAAGAACTCATGTGTTGGCTATTCCGGAAAAGAAAGCAACGATTTTATTTTAAATCCTGATTCTACAATCACATTATTTTGTGACAATTTTTGTGGTTCAAACTACAATAAAATTAAAAACAATTCTAATTTCACAACTTATGTGTGGAATAGAGGCAAACAAAATTTTAAACTAATTAATTTCGAAATTAAAACTATCGACTACTGGCCTCAAAAATGGAATTTTTGGGAGTAAATTATTTGTCAATTTTTTCCCACGTAGCGGCTTGTTTCTTAGAAAAACGAATGCCCAACATAATCTCGTGTGTACCTGTGCTGTATTTTCTAATATTGGTTGTGGTAAAATCATAAGAATAACCAATCATTAAATAGTTTTTGTAAAAATAACCTATCAAGGCTGTAAATGCATCATTGTGTCGGTAAGCACCACCCAACCAAACTTGTTCTTGGTAAATAACACGTAAACCCCCATCTATTTTTGGTGGCGCAGGTGTTTCGTATTTTACTAAAAATGACGGCTCAATTTTAAAATCATCACCCAAATCAAATTTGTAAGCTCCGTTTAAATTAAACTGATTTATAATTCTGCTGCTTTTACTTGAACCCGGATATAAAGCAATTGGCGCTTGATATATTTGAGGCACAGAAAAACCAAAATAAAATCTGTCTTTTTTATGAAAATAAATTCCTGCACCAAAATCGGGCACATAAGTAGTTTGGTAAGTTGTTAATAAATTTTGGTCACCATCATCGTGTAAAATTAATTTACTACCATCAATACCCCATTGCAAAATACCTGCGCTAACACCCATCGAAACGAACATATCTTTTTTTAGTTTTGCGTGGTAAGCATAACTAAAGTTTAAGCCTGTTCTACGTGTTGGCCCAACAATATCTGTATATAAATTCATACCCAAACCCATATTTTTTGCTTTTATCGGTCCATGAGCCGTTAACATATATGTTCTAGGAGCATCTACAATTCCTGTCCATTGGTAGCGGTTGTTAGAACGAATGTCAGCATAATCGTCTTTACCCGAAACTGCCGGGTTTATGGCCATTTCATTCAACATATACTGCGAATATTGAGGCAATTGTTGTGCAAAGCCACAAACCGTTAGTATGCTTAACAACCATATATAATATTTTTTCATCTTCATTATCTAAATATGGTTAACGGCCCGGTATATGGTTTTGTATATGCCGGATGGTTTAAATTTATTATGTAATAATACGTCCCTACCGGTAAATCTTTATTTCTGTAACGCCCGTCAAATGGAACATTATAGCCTTGTGAGTAAAATAATAACTCACCCCAACGGTTATATACTTCAACTACATTATTAGGAAACTGGCTAATTAAATCTATAATCCATTTATCATTTTTACCATCACCATTAGGGCTAAAACCATTAGGTATTTTTATTTCAGGATAAATTAATACTTGCATGGTATCGCTTGCTAAACACCCGTTTGCATCGGTTGCTGTTACTGTATAAGTTACATCTACTGTGTTTGAAGCCGTAGGGTTTGGAATACCTGAATTATCTAATGTAAATGGCGGTGTCCAAGTAAACGTTAATCCGGTTGCTGACGTTGGGCTTCCACCAATTGTAACGGTTGAAAATACTGGTATTGTATAACTTGGTCCGGCATCTACTATAGGAAGTGGAAATAAATTTACAACTACAGTATCATAAGCAACACAGGTACTAACCGAAGAAACCGTTTGTAACATTATTGTTGAAGCGCCTACTGTATTTGGCGGTACCACAACAGTTGATGTATTAGAAATTGTTGTTGTGTTGTTTGGCAATAAATACCAATTGTAAGCAAACACACCGGCAGAATTTGTACCTGTTAATATAACAGAAGAAGTAGGACAAACAGTTGCATTATTGCCCGCATCGGCGGTAATTGTAATAGTTGGTACAAGTTGTAAGGTTGTAGTATTTACACAACCATTATTATCTGTTATGTTTAACGAATAAGTACCCGATAAAACATTACTAAGGTTTTGAGCATTGGATGTAAACGTGGCAGGGCCATTCCAAGCAAACGTGTAAGATGGTGTTCCGCCAACTACTGTTAAACTGGCACTTCCATCAGCCACTGTGCTACACGATGAATTATTTAAAGTAGATGTTACTGCAATTACTAATGGGTCGATTAACGAAACCGTTTGTGTTTTCGCACAGCCTTTGTTATCAGTAACGGTAGCTATATATGTACCCGAACACAATGCCGATATAGGATTTAAAGTACTTGTAACCGGACTCCAACTATATGTATAAGGTAACACACCGCCACTCGGAATCATTGTGATTGCGCCGTTGCAATTTCCTGTACATTTTGGTAACTGTAAATTAGGTAGCGAGAATTGTATGTTCGGATTATCAGTTAATGTATACGATTGAATTGTTTTACAACCAACAAAATTTGTTACAGTTAAAGTAATTACGCCTTTACATAAGCCACTTACATTAGGTGATGTCGCACCATTGCTCCATAAATAGGATACTGGTAATGCGGTGCTTGTGCCAATTGCAGTTATACTACCCGTGCATCCTCCAAAACAATTTATGTTAGATTGAATAGCCGTTACAAATGGTCCGGTTACATTATTTATATTAAATACTTGGCTTTGAGAACATAAATTATTATCAGTTACGTTTAAGGTATAACTACCCGCCCCTATATTTGATAAAGAGGATGTTGTAGCTCCAGTAGACCAAGCAAAAATATATACTGGCAAGCCTCCACTTGGTACCACACTTATAGTTCCATTAGGTAATGTACAACTTGGTAATGTTACAAAAGGGGTAAGTGTTAATTGCACTGCCGAATTTATTGTTAAAGATGTTGTTCTAATACAACCTTGCGCATCTGTCATTTGCACAAAATAATTTCCGGCACATAAACTACTTACTGCACTGTTTGTGCTTGATGGAGCAACCCAGCTGTAAGTGAGTGGGGCTGTTCCGCCAATCCCTGTTACAGTTGCGGCACCTGTGCATGAACCAAAACATTGTTCGTTTTGAATAGTAGTAGTTTGACCAGTAATTCCCCCCGAATTATTTATAATTATATTTTGAGTAATATTACAACCCAAGCCATCTGTAATTAATATCTGATATAAACCCGAACACAAATTAGATGCAGTATTAACAGCCGAACCATTTGTCCATGAATATGTAAACGGCGTAATTCCTAATGCTGTAACTGTTGAACCACCATTACATAAACCGCAGGAAGGTTGTATAATAGCTAAAGCACCAATATTAATTGCAGCATTATTTGTTATAGTAAATGTTTTTAATGTTTTACATCCGTTTGCATCAGTAACTGTTAAAGTTATAATACCTGAACATAAACCAGTAACTGTGGAGGCAAATGCCCCATTACTCCAATTATAAGTTACTGGTAAAGCGGTGCTGGTTCCATTAGCTGTAATAGAGCCTGTGCAGGCACCAAAACAATTTATGTTAGACAATGTAGCTGTAATTAACGGCCCTGTAATATTATTCACATTAAATACTGTAGTCTGCGCACATAAACTATTGTCAGTTACTGTCAAGGTATAACTGCCTGCCGGAATATTGGTTAATGAAGAATTAATACCTGCCGGTAACCACGCAAAGGTATAAGCAGGCGTACCACCGCTAGGCACAACATTTATTGTTCCGTTCGATGCTCCACAGCTTGGCGAAGCAATGGCAGGTGTTAATGTTAGTTGAATGGCTGAAGTTATAGATACAGATGTATTACGAATACAACCCACAGCATCTGTCATTTGTAAAAAATATGTGCCACCACCGCATAAACCAGTTACAACCGAGTTTGATACCACAGGACCTAAC
>JAYVGH010000119.1:0-8871 GCA_043772435.1 Bacteroidota bacterium | reverse complement strand
AAAAAAACAATACCAATAGTAACAAAAAATAAGTTTTAAAAATTCCCATCAAATTATTAAATTTAGTGCAAAATTAACATAAATGCCTTCATTTGATATAGCCAGTAAACTTGATGCACAATTAATGGATAACGCCATTAATGTTGCAAAAAAAGATATTTTAAACCGTTGGGACTTTAGAGATACTAAAAGTACGGTTGAATTTAATAAAAAAGATTTAATAGTTAATATTAGTACTGAAAACGATATGCGTTTAGAAGCTATTATTGATGCTCTTCACAGCCGTATGATAAAACAAGGGCTTGACCCACGGGGTTTGGATGAAAGTAAAGAACATTACCCCAGTGGCCCTATGATAAAAAAAGACATAAATGTAAGACAAGGTGTTGAAAAAGAAGCCGCAAAAAAAATAATGAAAGACATTAAAGACAGTAAGATAAAAGTAACTGCCCAAATTATGGATGACATTATTCGGGTAAGCAGTAAAAATATAAATGATTTACAAGCTGTAATAGCCTTATGTCGCAAAGGCGAATACGAAATTCCGCTACAGTTTATTAATATGAAATAATTTATGATTGTAAGAAGCAAAGCACCTTTACGAATTGGTTTAGCGGGAGGTGGCACAGATGTTAGTCCGTATTCGGATATTTATGGTGGCGCAATATTAAATGCTACCATTGATTTATACGCTTATGCATCGTTAGAACCTTTAAATAACGGAACAATAGAATTTGTAATAGACGGAACTCCTAACGTGCTGCAACTTAACGCGGAAAAAGAATTACAATTAGTTATAGGTTTTGAATTATTCATCGGCGTGTATAACCGCATTATAAAACAATTTAATCTAGAACCTTTATCATTTCGGTTAACATCTTTTATTGAAGCGCCACAGGGGTCGGGTTTGGGAACTTCTTCTACCATTGTTGTTTCGCTATTGGGCGCATTTGTAGAATGGTTAAATCTACCTTTAGGCAAATACGACATAGCTCATTTGGCTTACGAAATAGAGCGAGTAGATTTAAAAATGGCAGGTGGTAAACAAGATCAGTATGCCGCAACATTCGGTGGTATTAATTATTTAGAGTTTTTTGCTAACGATAAAGTAATTGTAAATCCTTTGCAATTAAAACCAGAAGTGGTAAATGAATTAGAGTTTAATTTGTTATTATACTTTACGGCAACACAGCGCCTTTCAGCTACAATTATAAACGAGCAGGTTAAAAATGTAAACGAAAAAAACGAAAAAAGCATTGATGCCATGCATAATTTAAAACAACAAGCTCATCAAATGAAAGATGCCTTGTTAAAAGGCGAATTAAATAAAATAGGGGAAATTTTACATTTTGGTTGGCAAAATAAAAAACAAATGGCTAACAGTATTAGTAATACTTTAATTGATACAATTTACACAAAAGCAATTGAAACAGGCGCTACAGGAGGAAAAATAAGCGGAGCCGGAGGCGGAGGTTTTATGTTTTTTTATTGCCCGGCAGTTACAAAAATCAAAGTTGCCAAAGCTATTGAACAATTGGGTGGAAATGTTCAGTCATTTAAATTTACGCAACAAGGGTTGGTAACTTGGAGTATTTAAAAATCGTACTCATTCATTTGTTTCCAAAGCATATCTTTTAACTGAACTATATTTTTTTGTGAGGCGGATGAAAAGAAAATAAACGGTACTTTATTTTTGCCTTTTAAACGCTTGGTTAAATCTTTACGCATTTCTTCTTCCAGCTCATCATCCATTAAATCTGACTTACTAATTCCTAAAATTCGCTTCTTCTCTAATAAATCAGGATTGTATTTTTTTAATTCGTTTAGTAAAATTTTGTATTCATCAACAATGTCCGGGCTATCGCAACTTACTAAAAACAGTAACGAAGAATTTCGTTCAATATGTTTTAAAAAACGTAATCCCAAGCCTTTTCCATCACTAGCACCTTCAATAATTCCGGGAATATCAGCCATTACAAAACTTTTATAATCGCGGTATTCAACAATTCCCAAATTTGGAACTAGGGTTGTAAACGGATAATTTGCAATTTCGGGTTTTGCGGCACTTACTACAGATAATAAAGTTGACTTACCGGCATTTGGAAAACCAACCAAACCAACATCGGCTAATATTTTTAACTCTAATACTTTCCATTCATTTTTATTAGGTTCACCCGGTTGAGCAAATTGAGGACTTTGTAGGGTACTTGTTTTAAAATTAGCATTGCCTAAACCGCCTCTTCCACCGGGCAGTAAAATAATTTCCTGTCCATCTTCGGTAACTTCAAAAATAATTTCGTTGGTTTCTTCATCGCGAGCGACAGTGCCTAAAGGAACTTCTAAAACTTCATCTTTACCTTGCTTACCGCTACTATTACTGCTTGAACCGTTATCACCGTCTTTAGCAATAATGTGTTTACGGTATTTTAAATGAATAAGTGTCCAAAGTTGTTTATTGCCTCGTAAAATAATATGTCCACCTCTACCCCCGTTTCCGCCATCAGGACCTCCAAAAGCAGTATTTATATCGCGATGAAAATGAATTGAGCCTGCGCCACCTTTCCCACTTTTACAATGTATTTTTACGTAATCAACAAAATTAGTATCCACTTTACAGATTTAAGATTTAAGATTTAAAAGCACTAATGGCAATTTAATTGTCATTCCGCACATGCTGCGAAATCTTAGCATTATATAATTTAAGAACTTAGACGCTGAATTAAGTTCAGCATAATTTATATATTTTGTTATATCGTTTGCCATTCAAAAAATCTTAATTTGTTATTTTTTCTTTTTAAGAGTTTTTTTAGAACTCAATTTTTTTGCAAGTTTTTTTGGAGCAATTTTTTTAGCTACTTTTTTAGGGATAGCTTTCTTAACAGCTTTTTTAAAAACTTTTTTTACGGATTTTTTTACAATTTTTTTAGCTACAACTTTCTTTTTTGGAGTTGGTTTTGAAACTACTTTTTTAAGTATTTTCTTAGCCAGCTTTTTAACCACTTTTTTAACAACTACTTTTTTAGTAGCCATTTTTTTAACTACTTTTTTAGGGGAAGCGCTTTTTACTGTTTTCTTTTTAGCAGATGTTTTTGAAACCGCCTTTTTTGGTGCCGATTTTTTTACAAGTGCTTTTTTAGCAGGTACAGATTTGGTTACTTTTTTAGGTGCAACTTTTTTAGTTTTTGCTTTATTTATGCTTCTACTATGCTCAGCATTACTAATGATGGAAACATTTGATTTTTTAGATGAATTTAATTTTTTTGCAGTTTTCGCGTCATCCTCTTCTTCCGCTTCAGCGCGTTTAACGGCATCAATTTCTAATAACAGTTCAGGAGCAATATCATTAGCTTCTTCGTAATCTTGAACGGTTAAATCCAAATGCTCCAAATCTGTTTCAAGCTCTGTTAACTCCATTTCAGCTTTTAAAAACACAATGCGGTTTATTAAAGCAGTAAAAATTTCGTCAATTGAACCAACGCCGTGTATAGAATGGAATTTACCTTGTTCGTTATAATAATTTTTTAAAAGAAGTGTTTTATTATTGTACTCTACAATACGGCGACGAATAACATCTTCATTACTATCATCAGGTCTGCCACTGCCAATACCACGTTTCAGCAAGCGCTTTACAAGTTCTTCGTCCTCCACTTCTAAAGCAATCATAGCGCTAATTCCGGTTCCCTTTTTTTGAAGCAAATCATCTAAAGCCTCAGCTTGATTGGCGGTACGAGGAAAACCATCAAAAATAAAACCTTTCGCATTTGGGTTTGCATCTAACTTTCCCTCAATCATAGCAATAACAACATCATCGCTCACTAATTCGCCTCTATCCATTACAGATTTTGCCTTAGTACCCAAATCGGTACCGCGGGCAATTTCAGTGCGTAAAATATCGCCGGTACTCAGGTGTACTAAACCATATTTATCAATTAAATTTTCAGATTGTGTACCTTTTCCTGCTCCCGGAGGGCCAAATAATACAAGGTTTAACATTTTTTCCATAGTGTTTTATTTTTAAGCTAATACATATATTTCTTTTAAATTTCTGCCTAATCCATCATAATCCAAACCATATCCAACTACAAAATCGTTTGGTATTTCAATGCCTACATAATCAACTTTAATATCTTTTTTAAATGAGCTAGGTTTAAATAAAGCTGTTGCTATTTTTGTTTGTTTTACGTTTTTGCGCGAAAGTACATTTATTAAACGTTCTAACGTAATGCCTGTATCTACAATATCTTCAACAATTACAACTGTTCTTCCTCTTAAATCTTCGGTTAAACCAATTAGTTCTGTAACCGTTCCGGTGCTTGTAGTACCATGGTAACTTGCCACTTTTATAAACGAAAGTTCGCACGGAATAGTTACTTCTTTTAGCAAATCGGCAGCAAACATAAACGAGCCATTTAATACTACTAAAAAAACCGGAAATTCGTTTGCCAAATCTGTGTTAATAGCATTAGCGATTTTTTTAACGGCAGAAGCAATTTTTTCTTGCGATATATAGGGCTTAAATTGTTTATCTTTTAATGTTACCAAATTGCTCATATCGTAACAAATATAACTGTTTTATTGATAAGTAAAGCTCTACAATGTTATTCCTAATTTTTTTGCAATACTTGCCGGCAAGGCTTTTTTATGAATCATAATACTTGTGGTTTTATAAAGCACATAACTTTCACTTGCAAAAAAGTAACCGTCGCACTGATTACTTTCTTTACCCCAGCTATTTTTAATTACGTAATATAAAGTGCCGTTTTGGTCTTTAGCTGTACCAATGGCGTGCATGCCATGATCATCTTGTGTTTCGTAGTTATCAAACGCTTTTTGGCGCATTTCCTGAGTAATAGCTAATTGTTTTTGCGGTTGAAGCGATAATATCTTTTTTTGATCGATAGACATTCCTTCAATAGGTGTTTCGGGTACAATTGCCAAACCATCTCCAAACATAAAGCCTTTTTCGCTAACATCAGCCGCCCAAGCCCACGTGTAACCGTTTGTAATAGCACTACTCATTACCTCTTGTAATTCATTTAAAGGAAGATTATACATTAAATCCCAATTCCAATTATCCGGCACTTCTAATGTAAATTTTGAATAAAAAGGATGGTGACTAAAAGAGGTTAAAAATACATAATCGTTTGGAAGAATACCCATTGCTTCGGAATACGTTTTTGGAGTGTAGGATTTACCTTTGTATGTAAAATTTTCAGGCACTTTACCTAAATATTCATCACATGCTGCTTCAATAGTATTATGTAAAAATTTAAAATTAATTTTTTGTGTTTCGTTTTGTGAAGCAGGCAGCAAAATGTTTTTAATAGTAGTTTCTAATAAGTGGTGATTGTGAGGGGTATTAGCTTCTACTTTTCCGGTATATACTTCTTCAGGAACCATGCCATATTGTTTAATAATATTTAATACATCAGGAAAACCACCGCCTTCGCCAATGTTTGTTTTACCGTGCATGCGCATATAATTATCGGCTTTTAAGGGATAGGATTGGCGGGCAACAAACATTTCGCTTAAATTATACTCTTTGCCTTTGCCCATACGGATTAATTCACTTTCAAAAAATGATAAGCCGGAAAAGGACCAGCAAGTACCTGTAATACCCTGGCTCTGTACTTCTACAGCCTCCATAACTTTAAGTGGTGTAAATTGATACCCACTGCCGGCTTTATTAGTAAGGGGTTGAGTAGTAGTTTTAAAATCGAATTTAATAACGGTTTTATCTTGTGCAGATAAAAACATTGAAAATGTTATTAGAATAAATAAAATGTATTTCATTCTTTATATTTTTTTTTGTGAATAACAAATATAATTAACAAAATGCTAAAAGTCAATTTTAAATTTCGCTTACTTTTTTTACTTGATTAAAAAAAGTAACAAAAAAATAAAGGCTGTGTAAAATTTTGCTAAAGTCTTAATTTGCCTTAAAGCCTAAATATTTAATCGCTTTGCGAGAGGCAGGTCAAATGTTTTGTAAACATTTAAGCCAGCTCGTGTGGACATCTTTCACACATGCCTTAGCATTTTAACACAAATAAACTTTAACACGAAATTTTAAAAGACCGAAAATCATTAGAACAATACATTAATTACAAAGCTATTTTTATTATTTGTTATTAATAAAAATTAAAGGCAACTACTAAATTTCTATTACCTGTTTGGCTATGGCAACCCACACAAGAGGTTTGCCCATCTTTTGCTCTAGCTATAAACTTGCCATCGGTAAAAGCCTCGCCCCAAATCCAAGCACTATTGTGTTTATACATGTAAGCATAAAAACTAATGGCGTTATCTTTATAAACATCTTTAACAATAAATGAGCCTTCGGGGAAAGCAGAGCCTACAGGTAATTTACCTGCATCAGTTAAAGCCTGATAAGCTATTGAATTAAAACGCAATTTAAATGTACCGTGTGGCCCATGAATACCAGATAGCAGGGTGTCGGGTTTATTTTTGTAATATTTGTAATTTGTATTAGAGGCACTATCTAATAAAGCTTCGTCAGAATATGGTAAACGTGGACTTAAATTTTTGTTGGTGCAACAAGTAAACAGTAGTAGAATAATTATAGCACTTTGTACTAAAAACAGCGTCTTTAATTTCATTAATTAAAGTTACAATTTTAATCTCAATTAATTTACTTATTTATAGCAAACCGTTTTCTAAATATAAATGAATTATCATTTTTTAGCTTTACATAATAAATTCAACTTTCTATATCTTAAATATTAATTATTGCTACCTGATTTATAAAAATCACTTCTTTTTCTTTTAATAGCTGATGGGCACCATTGTAAATAGCTATTTTATAACTATCATTATTGTTAAAAGCTTTACATTTTATGTTTAATAGTAGCAAAATTTATTATTGAGCAACTGGTTGAGGTATAAGCTAAGTTGTAATGAATATTAATAGTAACCGAAGGTTTACTAATAATATGCAAATTGGCATTACCCCGATAGGCGGTTTTTGTAAACCTGCGGCTTTACATTTGCTGTTTTCATAAACCTAATTTACAATTTATTTTTTAATTAATTTGCTTCTTTTTCTTTCTTGATTAAGAAAAATAATAAAAGAAATAAAGCCTTCTGAAAAATAAACCCGCCCTTTAGTTGGGTCTGTTGCTTCCCCCCGCCCTTTGGTAGGTCAGGTTTATTGCCTCCCCCGCCCTTTGGTAGGTCAGGTTTATTACCTCCCCCGCCCTTTGGGCACCCCCTCAAAGAGGGGGATACTGTGTAAATAAAAAGTTGTTTAAATTTTAACTAAGCAATACCCACCCCATGACAGGCTTTGTACTTTTTACCGCTACCGCAAGGACAAGGATCGTTTCTCCCAATTTTTTGTTCTACTCTTATTGGTTGAATTTTGGGTTTTTGTTTTGCATTTTCTTCCTCAACAGCATTTTCGTTGCGGGTTTCGGTCAGCTTTTCTTTCTTTTGTTGCGGTTGTTCTTGTGTAAAACGGGCTTGAGGTTGATTATTATTTTCGTTTGGTAATCCACCTTTCATTAAAAACGAAATAACTTCTTTGTTAATTTTTATAATCATTTCCTTAAACAAATTAAACGATTCTAACTTATAAATTACCAAAGGGTCTTTTTGTTCTAAAGACGCATTTTGTACGGCTTGTTTTAAATCGTCCAACTCACGTAAATGTTCTTTCCACGAATCGTCAATCATTGCTAAAACTACACTTTTTTCGAAATTTAAAAACAAATCACGGCCTTTAGTTTCGTATGCTTTTTTAAGATTTGCAATTACCTGTACGCCCCTAATACCATCGGAAAATGGAGTTACAATATTTTCGAAGCTATTGTTAGGATTGGTGTACACATCTTTAATTACCGGAAAAGCTTGCTCACTTACTATAGCTGCTTTTATATTGTATTGTTTTTGAACAGCTTCAAATAACTGTTGCGTCAAAACATCTTCTTTACCGCTGCCAAATTCTTGTTCTGTAAACGGACTTTCAATTCCAAATAAACGAATACACTCTAAATTAAAACCATCAATATCTTTATTCGGTTGATAATCATCTACCATACTCGATGCAATTTCGTACATCATGTTTGCAATATCAATACTAATTCTATCTCCGTATAGTGCATTGCGACGGCGTTTGTAAATTACATCGCGTTGCGCATTCATTACATCATCGTATTCAATTAAACGTTTACGAGTACCAAAGTTATTTTCTTCTACCTTTTTTTGAGCACGTTCAATAGATTTGGTAATCATACTGTGTTGAATAACTTCGCCCTCTTTAAGCCCCATTCTATCCATTAAACTGGCAATACGCTCGCTGCCAAATAAACGCATTAAGTTATCTTCTAAACTTACAAAAAACTGCGAAGAACCAGGGTCTCCCTGACGACCGGAACGACCGCGTAACTGTCTATCCACGCGGCGAGATTCGTGACGCTCAGTACCAATTATAGCTAACCCTCCGGAATCTTTAACACCAGCTCCTAATTTAATATCTGTTCCCCTACCCGCCATATTTGTTGCAATGGTTACCGTACCTGCCTGACCAGCTTCAGCAACAATATCTGCTTCTTTGGCATGTAGTTTTGCATTTAAAACGTTGTGTTTAATACCACGCAATTTTAAAGTGCGGCTTAATAATTCGCTAATCTCAACGGTTGTAGTACCAATTAGTACAGGGCGACCGGCGGCTACTAACTTTGCTACTTCTTCAATTACCGCATTATATTTTTCGCGTTTGGTTTTGTAAACAAAATCTTGCTCATCTTTACGCGTCATTGGGCGGTTGGTTGGTATTTCCACCACGTCTAATTTATAAATGTCGTAAAACTCTTGTGCCTCGGTGGTTGCAGTACCTGTCATTCCACCTAA
>JAYVGH010000118.1:0-26088 GCA_043772435.1 Bacteroidota bacterium | reverse complement strand
TATATCAAATTCCATAGACGTTTTTTTCTAATGCTACGCATTAGAGATTTTAAATCCAAATTTATTAAATATTTTCTAATGCGGAATTTGGGTTAAAACCGCTATCTTTAAACAATAATGAAAAGAATTTTTTTCGTATTATTTTTTATAAGCTCGTTTTGTTTCTCACAAAAAATAGATAAGCAAAACTCCTTGCTAACTGTTCGTGGTAATATTGGCATCCCTCGTAGCATAAGCAGCAAAATGTTTAAAACAGCCTTTAACGGCATTTTCGAAGCAAATTTATCGTTTAATGTACGTTTATTTGATAATTTTTTTGTGGGAATTGGCTATCAAGCTACACAATTTCAAAACAATAAATTTTTAAAATTTCAATATTTTAATAATAGCATACCTTACGATACACGCCTTACAGCAAATTGTGGATTTGTTAAATTAGGATACGATAAGTTTTTTTCGGAAAAAGGATATATGAGTTATTGTTTAAACTCAGGTTTTATGCAATGTAATTACTCAAACGTTAATTTAGATACAAACATAAATAACAAACCTTTCGGAAAATTAATATTCTCAGCCCCTTACATTCAGCCCGAAGTAAGTGCAAATTTTATAGTTGATAATACAATTAGCTTTTCAATTATGTTAAGTTATACAACACTATTTTCTAATTTCGATCCAAAAGCCCCGCGTTTCAATCACTTTGAAGAAGTTAAAAAAACCTCGAACAAATATTATATGAGTTGGTTAAATATTGGTTTTGGATTTAATGTTTTAATTAATACTAAATCTAGTGCCGCAACACCCGATTAAAAATTGTAAATAAATTCTTGTAAAATTAAACACAACCAAACTTTAACAACCAACAACATTATATTGTATGATAACCGCCGAAATGCCCGTAAAGTTTGATAGAAAAAAGCATAAAGACGATACGCTTTTAACTTTATACAAAAACATTTTAAAACCCCGAATGATTGAAGAAAAAATGTTGTTACTTCTTCGCCAAGGTAAAATTTCAAAATGGTTTAGCGGTATTGGGCAAGAGGCAATTTCTGTAGGAGTAGCTTCAGCACTAAATCCCGACGAATATATTTTACCCATGCACCGCAACTTGGGCGTATTTACAACTCGCGGCATTCCTTTAAACCGTTTGTTTTCTCAGTTTCAGGGCAAGCCCAGCGGTTTTACGCAGGGGCGAGATCGTTCTTTTCATTTTGGAACACAAGACTATAAAATTGTTGGGATGATTTCGCACCTTGGTCCACAATTAGGCGTAGCAGATGGCATTGCACTTGCAAATAAAATTAGAGCCGATAAAAAAGTAACGGTTGTTTTTAGTGGCGATGGCGGTGCCAGCGAAGGTGATTTTCATGAAAGTATAAATACAGCCGCAGTTTGGGATTTACCAGTAATTTTTGTAATTGAAAATAACGGTTACGGTTTAAGTACACCAAGCAACGAACAATTTCGTTGTAAATCGTTTGCCGATAAAGCAATTGGTTATGGTATTGAAGGTGTTACAATTGACGGAAATAATGTTTTAAAAGTATACGAAACGATAAAAAACTTAGCGGAAAGTATGCGCGAAAATCCTCGCCCAATTTTATTGGAGTGTGTAACCTTTCGCATGCGGGGACATGAAGAAGCCAGCGGAACAAAATATGTTCCAAAAGAATTATTTGATGTATGGGGTAGAAAAGACCCTGTAAGTACTTTTGAAAAATATTTAATTAGCGAAGGTGTTTTAACCGAAGAAATTATTGAAGATATTAGAGCAGGTATAAAAAAAGAAATTGATGCGGGTTTAGAACTTGCTTTTGCCGAAACCCTTCCGCCACCAAATACGGAGAAAGAAATTGCCGATCTTTACAAACCATACATAGCAAGTAACGCAACACCTACAGGTAGTAAAACTAATATGCGTTTAATTGATGCCATTAGCAATGCTATGAAATTAGCCATGCAAAAACATTCTAACCTAGTTTTAATGGGACAAGATATTGCCGAGTACGGTGGCGTATTTAAAATTACTGAAGGTTTTGTGGAGGAATTTGGTAAAGACCGTGTGCGTAATACGCCACTTTGCGAAAGCGCCATATTAGGAGCCGGTTTTGGATTATCTATTAACGGTTACAAAGCCATGGTGGAAATGCAATTTGCCGATTTTGTAAGCGAAGGCATGACACAAATTATTAATAACCTTGCTAAAAGTCATTACCGCTGGGGGCAAAATGCCGATGTTGTAGTGCGTATGCCAACAGGCGCGGGCGTGGCAGCAGGTCCTTTTCACAGCCAAAGTAACGAGGCTTGGTTTTTTAAAACACCCGGATTAAAAATTGCATATCCTGCTTTTCCAGCCGATGCAAAAGGATTATTATTAACAGCTTTTGAAGACCCAAATCCTGTAATGTTTTTTGAGCACAAAGGCTTGTATAGAAGCATTAACGAAGATGTACCAGATGAGTATTACACTATACCCTTTGGTAAAGCCCGTTTAGTAAGAGAAGGTACTGATGTGACAATTGTAAGTTATGGTTTAGGTGTGCATTGGGCATTAGACTATTTAAACGAGAACCCTGATGTAAATGCAGATTTAATAGATTTACGAACGTTAGCTCCTTTAGATATTGAAACTATTTATACTTCTGTTATAAAGACCGGAAGAGTAATGGTGCTGCATGAAGATACGTTAACCGGCGGCATTGGCGGCGAAATTGCCGCATTAATTACAGAAAATTGTTTTACATATTTAGATGCACCGGTTATGCGCGAAGGCAGTTTAGATACGCCCGTACCAATGAACGCTGATTTAGAGCATAATTTTTTACCAAAAGATAGATTTAAGGCAAAGATGGAAGTTTTACTAAATTATTAGTAAAAATTAAATGCGCGCTCTTTTCCTAATCGTGCTTTTGTATTTAAAGGCTCCTCTATACCCATGCTGTTTTAGAGACACAACTTTTTGTTTTTCATCAACATTAACTATTATAAATAATAGTACTTTATTAAGTGATTCATTTGGTTTTTACCAAATGTTGTTTATGAAATATTAAATGATAATGGAAATTATAAATTCAAAATTTCCAATAACTTAGAACAAATAATAATTGAACAAGAACCTAAACAAACTTAACGAAGCATTAACATAACTAATTCGATACTCGGCATATATTTAGTAAAACTTTACAGTAAAAAAAATTTAATTTTAACGAAAAAAAAATTTAAGGAGTGCGCTTGTTTTAAATTATTTTATATTTTAAAATACATAAATAATAAAGTTTATGAAAATTTTACTAAAACTTACTACGTAACCTGGCGCGTTTACGTTTGGTTTTAAATATGTAACCCACAGTTACTTCTAAACTAAGGTATGAATCTTTTTGAATATCGCCACGTTGAGCCTGGCTCCCATCTGCATTTGGCTCAGTAGCACCGTATATTAGTCCTAAACTTGGG
The DNA here is from genome assembly GCA_043772435.1 of Bacteroidota bacterium. Lineage (GTDB taxonomy): Bacteria > Bacteroidota > Bacteroidia > B-17B0 > Aurantibacillaceae > Aurantibacillus. The sequence continues at coordinate 22,632 of JAYVGH010000118.1, read as the reverse complement.
TCGGCCATTGTTGCAGATAATGGTCCGTAGGCATCGGTTAATAATTGCTTGTCGTAATACCTAGTGCCTACATCATCAATATAATCGGTAAACGTTTTGCGCCAAGCAAATTCAATACCTACCGAAAACTGTTTACTTATAGTGTATTTATAAAAAAAACCAAATGGAATTGCTACACTGTAATTAATATATTGTTTTGGCCCTCCGGGTAAACCTTGTCCTTCGGTATGCAATCTTTTAAGAGGTACGCCGCCTATACTTTTAGGGTTATAATAAAATACTGCAATACCCGCAAACCCAAAAATGGAGTGTGTATTACCTTTCATACGTCTACCAAACGTTTTTTTAATACCATATCTATTTCCAGATTTACCGCTTTGATATCCTATTTCCATTCTGGCGCTTAATTCAAAAATATTTGATTTAAAATTTAAATTACGGTTATTTCTGTAAATATCTTGTGTTTTTTTATCATCGCCTCTAACAATTAAATAATTAAACTTAGTAGTAACATTCAAATATTTTTGAATTTTATAACGATATCCTAGGCCAAAAGCGGTTTTAGTTAAGGCAAATTCCATATCAGCAGGGCTATAATCGGTACCGGCTTTATCTTTTCCACCTAAATCGCCTAAAAAATTGGCACCACCCATGGTAATAAATATTTCTTTACGTAGTTTCTTCCAATCACCGGGCCTAGAAAAATTTTGCGAATAGCAATTTACAGAAACAACAAAAACTAAAGTAATAAAAAAACAAATTCTCTTCATATTTATAATATGTACAAATAATTTTACACGAAAGTACTAAATTTTTATGGAATAAAAAAATGGACTACCTTCACTTAACTATATCGTAACATTAGTTAATAATTAAACAAAAATGCTTTAAATTTGTATCTCAAATACAATGAATTTAATTTCAAAATCGTCCCACAAACTTATTATTTATTGGCTTTTAACTGGTTGCATACTAATTTATGTAATGGTTGTAGTAGGTGGTTTAACGCGTTTAACACATTCCGGTTTATCTATTACCGATTGGAGTTTTATGGGTTCTGTACCACCTTTAAATGCCGAAATGTGGCAACAACGTTTTGAGAAATACCAACAAAGCCCTGAATTTGTAAAGGTAAATTCTAACATGACTTTGCAGGATTTTAAACCCATTTTTTTATGGGAATACATTCATAGGATGATTGGAAGAATAATGATGTATGTTTTTGCAATTGGTTTTATTTATTTTTTAATTAAAAAGAAAATTACCAAAGCTATGTGGCCTCGCTTTGGCTTACTGTTTTTTATGGGGGCCATGCAAGCTTTAATTGGCATTTGGATGGTGAGAAGCGGCTTGCAACAAAAACCTGCAGTTAGCCATTACCGTTTGGCTACTCATTTAATGAGTGCTTTTACATTATTTGCCTTTACGTTTTGGTTTGCGTTGCAGTTAATATTTGAAAATAAAACAGAAAATGAAAATAAAGATGGAAAGAAGCTGAAAAAATTATCTATTTTGTTTTTTTGTATCTTAATCGTTCAAATAATATATGGCGCTTTTACGGCGGGTTATGTAGAGGGGAATGCAAGTAAAATTCGGCCCGGACATATTTTTAATACTTGGCCAAAAATGGGTGAACATTGGATACCTGAACAAGTGTATATGAAAGATGGTTTTTTACAAAATAGTTTAGAAAATGCAAGTGGTATACAATTTATACATAGAGTTTTAGCAATTGTAATAGTTGTGTTACTTTGCATAATTTGGTATAGAGCAAGTAAATTAAAATTAAACAGTTTTCAAAATTTAGGTGTATCGTTATTAATTTTTGGAGTAACGATCCAATTTATTTTGGGTATTTTAACATTATTATACCAGGTACCAGTTATAATGGGAGCTCTGCATCAAACCGGAGCGTTTTTCTTATTTGCAAGTTGCGTATATTTGTTGTTTCAATTACATATTAAAACAAAAGCTAATTAGTGGAAGATTTTATAAATAATGAGCAACCAAATTTTGATTCAGCAAATCCTGGTTCGTATCCACCAAAACCTGTAATGGTTGAAAAAAAGCAAAATGCCTTACGTCGTTCTATTATAAGTTTAGCAATTTATGGTATTTTATTTTATGCCTTATTTAATCAACCAATAGTATACATTGCCGCTATTTTAGTAGTAATTATTATACATGAAATGGGGCATTTTATTGCTATGAAAATATTTAACTACAGTAATGTGAAAATTTTCATATTACCATTACTTGGCACATTTACAAGTGGTAAAAAACAAAACGTTAGTCAAACACAACTGAGTTTAATAATTTTAGCAGGGCCAATTCCCGGAATAATTATAGGTAGCATTTTGTATTTTGTAAATAAAGATTTACAAAACGAAACTTTAAAAATGTTGAGTAATGTTTTTTTAGTAATTAATTTATTAAACTGTTTACCATTTTACCCTTTAGATGGAGGCAGATTAATAGAAACTTTATTTTTTAAACAAAATTTTGCCGTGCGAATTGCTTTTGGAATAATTTCCATTATGGGCTTGGTGGCATTGTGTTTAATATTAAAAAGTCCGTTAATGATAATTATTCCGGTTTTTATTGCGTTTGAATTAATGAACGAAAACAAACACCAAAAAATACGCGATTATTTAAAACAAGAACGAATAAATTATTTTACCGACTACACTGCTTTACCCGATAAGGATTATTGGTTAATTAGAGATTGTTTACTGTTTTCGTTTCCTAAAAAATACATTAGTGTTAAGCCTGGCGTATACCAATACAGCATTATAGAACCTATTTTAATAAAACATATAACCTCAATACTTCAGGTAAATTTAACGTATAACTTAAGTATTTTAAAACAAATTTTTATTTTGCTTTTTTACTTAGCTAGTTTTATAATTCCGGTTATTTATTTTGGGATGCAGTTAAAGTAATTTATTTTTTAAATAATTATAAATCTTCTTATATTTATAAAATTGAAAAAAATAATTATAATATATACTTCTCTTCTAATTACAATATTTGGTCTTGGAAGCTTTTTAATATATTCATATTATTTATCTTCCTATAAAAACGCCTACCAATCATACGTTAAAAATAATGAGTCAAATATATCAACTACAAAAATTTTAATTAATCCTTGTCAACTTTACACAAATTCTAAAACAATTTTGTGGGAAGATGAAAATAAAGAAATTATTAAAGATGGAATTCTTTATGATATTATCTCAATTATTTCAGATAAGGGGAAAGTTGTTTTAACTGTAATTTCAGACTATCAGGAACAAATTATTAAAAAGGAATTTGCGTCCGTTTACAATATTCATTCTACAAAATCCGATAATAATCCTCTAAAATTATTAAAACAATTTTTATCTCTTAAGTTTTTAATTAACTCAAATAGCTTGTTTGATTTCGAATCAATCCAATGCAATTCAACAATTTATACTAACTACTTATTCAGTATAAAATCTATTTTTTTATCTAAAAACACTCCTCCACCAAACATTTTGATGTAATAATTAATAGTATAATTTCTAACCGGTCTATAAAGACTAAGAAATTATTATAACTTCTTTATTGATGTTATAATTGATAATTACTAAAAAATTATCGCGGTAAATTTTATTCTCACCAGCATTTTTTTAGATGAAAAAAATAAAACTACTTAGTTTATTAAGCTGTATTTCAGCAACCTATTATTCACAAATTATTTCTATACGTGATAATTCAACACAAGAGCCATTACAAAATGTAATTATTCAAGATATAAATAAACTATTGGTAAAAACCGATATTAAAGGCAAAGCTGATGTTTCTGGTCTAAATAAAAACGATTCGGTTTTAATTTATCAATTTGGTTACAATACAAAAAAAATAGTACTTTCTAATAATTCTGAAACACTATATTTAACAGCCAAATTAGTAATATTAGATGAAATTATTTTATCGGCAAACCGCAAATCAGAGCATAAAATTGATGTGCCCTATAGTTTAGAAATTATTAAACAAAAAGACATTGAGTTCTCAAATCCTGCAACCAGCGGAGATATGCTACAAAATACGGGGCAACTGTTTCTACAAAAAAGTCAGGCAGGTGGAGGTAGTCCAAGTATGCGTGGCTTTGAAGCTAATAAAGTACTTATGGTAATTGATGGGGTACGGTTAAACAATGCCATTTACCGGGGAGGACATCTGCAAGACGTTATGACTATTGACCCAAACATGCTCGAACGCACAGAGGTTCTGTTTGGACCGTCTTCTAAAATTTACGGCAGCGATGCGCTGGGTGGTGTGATGAACTTTTACACTAAAAACACGCAATTTAGTTCGGATGATAAACTACTTTTAAAAACCAATGCTATGGTACGTTATGGAAGTGCGGTTGGCGAAAAAACAGGGCATCTTGACTTTAATTTGGGTTTGAAAAAATTTGCTTCTTTAACTAATATTACGTTTTCTGATTTTGGAGATGTTATGAGTGGTGCCTCAAAATTAAACGGTTATTCCAATAGTTGGGATAGAAATTATTTTCAACAAAGAATAAATAATCGAGATACCATGAGTATAAACGCGAATAATAATTTACAAAAAGGCAGTGCTTACACACAAATAGATTTTATGCAACGTTTTAATATTAAAACCGGGCGATACTTAACACATAATTTAAACTTTCAATATGGCGCCTCAAGTTTTTTACCGCGTTATGATAGATTGAATGGAGACTATAGTGGAGGTAAATTTAAATTTGCGGAAAATGGCTATGGACCGCAAAAACGTTTGTTAGGCGCCTACACTCTAAATTTTGATAAAAAAACTATTGCTACCGATAATTTAAAAATTATTTTAGCGTATCAAAAAATAGACCAAGATAGAATTACCCGACGCTGGCAAAAAACTGCACGCACTTCGCAACAGGAAAACGTTATAGTTTTGTCAGCAAATATTGATGCGTATAAAGAGATCAAAGAAAAACATGAATTAAGATACGGTTTGGAGGTTACAACAAACGATGTAAAATCAACTGCAGATACTTTTAATATAATTTCGGGTTTAGAGGGCAAAGCTCAAACACGTTATCCTGACGGTGGAAGTAAAATTAATACTTTTGCGGTTTATGTATCGCATGCCTGGGAGGTAACTAAAAACTTTGTTATAACTAACGGCATACGTTATACTAATACAAGTTTATCGGCTAAATTTGTTGATACCACATTTAAAGCAACCCGTTTACCTTTTGATGAGGCCCGGCAAAACAACCAAGCACTTACAGGCACCATTGGCTTTACATGGAAAGCAGAAAATGATTACAAAGTAAGTTTATTGGCAAACTCAGGTTTTCGCTCTCCTAATATAGATGACATGGCAAAAGTATTTGAAGGAACAGGTGGTATTGTAATTGTTCCTAATCCAGACTTAAAACCGGAGTACACTTACAATTTTGAATTAGGGATTAGTAAAGTTTTTCAAGAAAAATACAAATTTGATATTACCGGTTTTTACACAAGTTTAACTAATGCTTTAGTGGTTAAAGATTTTAAATTTAATGGTAGTGATTCCGCCACTTATCAAGGTGTAAAAAGTAAAGTGCAGGCCACACAAAATGCAGATAACGCATATATAATGGGTATTTCGGGTGGAGTACAATTTGATTTTAATGAAAACATTTCGTTTAAAAGTGTTTTAAATTATACCTATGGAAGATATACCGATACAAAAAAGGATACTGTAATACCCTTAGATCATATTGCGCCTGTGTTTGGACAAAGCAGTTTAGTGTACAAAGCAAAACAGGTTGACGGAGAATTTTTTATACGTTATAATGGTAAAAAAGCACTTACTGATTACAGTCCAAGTGGTGAAGATAATTTGCCGTATGCTACCGCAAATGGTATGCCTGCCTGGTTTACTTTAAACATTCGATTAGGCATTAATGTAAATAAAAACTTTCGTTTAAACGCCGCCTGCGAAAACTTTACTGATAATAGATATCGAGCTTTTGCAAGTGGTATTAATGCGCCGGGAAGGAATTTTATTATTAGTTTCCGATATAAAATGTAATATTTAGTATCTTAAATTTAAAAAGCTACCATGTTTTGGTAGCTTTTTTTAATTTTCCAAAGCAATCATTACCATTTGTAGCGTATTGCGGCTGCGCTGTTCAAGCAATACCGATTTATTTTCGGTTAAATAATTTATAATATCGTTGGTATAATTTCTAACAGTCATTAACTCAATATTATTATTATTAAATAATACTTTGAAATTAATTTGTAAATCAGCAATTAAAGATTCTATTTTATGAACATCATTATCTACACACGCGCTAAAACTTATGGCGGAATTTTGAGTCATATTTGCATGCACATTGTATTTATTAAATAAACTAAAAATAACACTTAAATTATCTTCGGCAATAAAACTAAAATCTTTTGGTTGAATGGAAAGCAATACCTGATTTACTTTAAAAATATAAGTTGTAATTTCCGAACGCTTTTCGCCATTAGTTATAATAGTTCCTTCTTCGCCAGGCTTTAAAAACGATTTAACATAAAGAGGAATATTTTTATTTTGCAGGGGTTTAATTGTTTTTGGATGAATAACAGAAGCACCATAGTATGTTAGTTCAATTGCATCGTGATAAGTTAAGTCATCAATTTTTTTTGTGTTTTTAAAATACTTAGGGTCGGCATTTAAAACACCTGCTACATCTTTCCAAATGGTAACGTTAGTTGCATTACTAAAATACGCTAATAAAGCCGCGGTGTAATCGCTTCCTTCTCTGCCTAAAGTAGTGCAATAATTTTCGCTGGTACCGCCAATAAATCCTTGTGTAACTACTAAACCATTATTTTTAAAAAGCGGTAATATTTGTGTTTGCACCAACGCCTCAGTTAGCTCATAATTTACTTTGCCTTCACGGTAAGTATTATCGGTTTGAATAATGCCGCGTGCATCTACCCAACTGTTTTTTATATTAATTTGATTTAAGTATGCCGAAATAATTTTAGTTGCCAATACTTCGCCATTGCTTACAATTTGGTCGTAATGAAAATTATAATTTTGTGTTAGTTCATCTTCTAAGGCCCAACTAATTTCAGTAAATACATTTTCAACCTCAGCATATATAGTATGATTTGAATTTTGAAATAATTGATTAATAATTGTGAGATGAAATGTTTTAACTTCATTTAAAAATACATCTGTATTTCCTTCTTTATAAAAATAAGCGTTTACTAGCTCTTCTAATTTATTGGTAGTTTTACCCATGGCTGAAACAACAATAATAGTAGCCGTTGTTGCATACTTTTTTAAAATTTCAGAAACATTTTTTACCGATTCGGCATCTTTAACCGATGCGCCACCAAATTTAAAAACTTGCATATTGTAGTTTATTTATGTTTTATAGTTGAACAGTTAATCTGTATTTAAAAAATTAACAATTTGTTTATTTATTTTTTTAGGGTATCTAAAATGTGCGTCGTGTTTTGCTTTTTTATAAATAATTAAACTAGTAGTATTTGCAAAATTTAAATGTAGTAATTTTGCTACAGATAGCGGCACAATGCCGTCTTTCCCTCCCCAAATAAGTAAAGTAGGTGTTTTATCAATACCATAGTTTATACTTGTTAATTTTAATTGCTCGTTTACTAAACTTATAATTTGTTGCTTTCTAAACTCTAAATTAGGTGTAAAATAATGGGTAATTATTTTTTTTTTTAATCTTTTTGTAAGTATTATTTTTTTAGACACCCCTGCTTTAAGTAAGCTATTAAAATCGCTTACAGTTTGTGGTGCTAGTAAATTTGTAATAGTATTAGCGCCTGCAATTTTCGCTAAACTATCTGCTGCCTTTATCGAAAAATATTTTACTGGCCCATTAATTATTATTAATTTATTTGTTTGTGTTGTATAAAGTTGGTTATAATATGCGGCGCATAAACCACCATAACTAAAACCCATTACATTTATTTTTTTAGAAATATGTAATAGTTGTAAAACTTCATTAATTTGTGTTGCTTGAAAATTTAGCGAAAAATCGTTTTCCTTACTATTACTCTCTCCAAAATAAATTAAATCGGGAATAATTAAATTAAACTGTTTTGATAAAGACTTTATTTGTTTATGCCAATTTTCTTTTGCTTCCGCGCCCATACCATGTAGCATTAATAAGTAAGGCTTAACAGTATCGTTTGAATAAAATAAATGAATTTTAGCTTTGGATGTATTAATAATAGTATCGTACTTTAAATATTTATGAAATTTATTAATTAAGTGTTTGGTATGATAACGAAAAATAAAAGGCACTTTAGTTTGCGCCGTAAAAAGATTGTTACTAAAAATAAAAAATATAATTATAAATAATTTAAAACGCATTTACTGAAAATAATTTTAGTAAAATTAGATTAAAAATTTAACATTTCGCTTTGGCTAACTTTAAGTGTTTTAGCTATTTCTAAAATGGTACAAAGTGTAGGATTTATTTTACCGGTTTCAATTCTGGCTATTTGCGATAAGGAAATACCAGATTTATAGGCAAGTTCTTCCTGCGAAATTTTTTTAAGATTTCTAAGCTCTTTTAAATGCTTACCAAACTGTAGTAATACTTTTTCGTTGCGAAAATTCAAGTACAACGAAATACAATAATTTAACAATAATTTATTATAGCGTATATGCTATAATAAATTATTTTTTACTAATTTTAAACAGTTAAAATTAATTATACAACATTGACAAGAAATCGTTTGCGTAACTTTGATTACAAGCAATCAAAAGAAAGTAATGGTTAGAAATATAAAAGTATAAGGAATTTTTGGCGGAATAATTCAAAACTTCTCCGCCTAGTAATTGAAAGTTTTGACAGAATCCTATCTGTTCTAGGAAATAGTAATATTGTACAATATGAAAAAAATAATTTTAAGTCTTGCTGTAATAACGATTGGTTTGTTTACATCTTGCGATAAAACAAAAAACGTAACTCCACAAAACATTAATGATTCTAAATCATTAGAAACAATTAACACTAATTCTCAGCAAGCTAGAAAAGTAATCTATGCCGCAGGCTGGGATGAATGGGGCCGTGCTACTAAATCTTGTAATGGTTGGGGGTTGTGCAACTACAGAGATTGTTGGGCTTGCGATCCTGCTGAGGTTGCAAGGGTAGCAAAAGTAGAATTTGATGACGAGACAATGAAAGGATTTTTAATAATTGAATTAAATCCTAGTCAACCTATCGAACGGAATGCTATTGATAGCACATTAACTTTTCATATAGATTATGATATTGATAATGTAAACTCATTGCTTTATGCCGGATCATATACTTATAACCGAAATGTAGGCGTATATGGAGGATATAAAATTCCAATAACTATAAAACGTTTATAAGTAAATAGGAGTTTTTATTAACATAAAAACTCCTGTTTTATACAAGAATTAAATTTTATTTATATAATTTTAAAATATCAATTATAAACTTTAATGCGTTTATTATCAAAATATAATCCAATTAATTATTTATGTTTTACGTTGATTATTCTTCTAAGTTCGTGCAGTATTAATGGATCTTTCAAGGGATTATACAGTTATTATGAAAAAACACAAAAAGAAAAACCAAATCTTATTATTAGTAACCAGAACTCCAATACATTATGTAATATTAAAAATGACAGTATAGCGAGGATTTATACGATTAATGGTTACAATCTAAAAAATTGTATTGCTAATCAAGTAAAAACAATTTGTTATATATGGGCACCTCGCTGTAAAGGAAAATTTTGTTATTCTTTAAACGCAGTCCAAAATAAATGTAAATCCTTAAGTTCAGATTTATTTATTGTTTCTGAATACTATGATTCAGAAATGATGAGTGTTAAGTATAATCTTGATAAACCAATATTTGGAATTGACACAAAATATTATAAATCTGATCTTACGTCAAACTACATGAGTAATTTTATTAAAGACTTAACTGCGAAAGATAAAGTTAATGGTCGTTTTTTACTTTTTAAAAATGGATTATATATTACTTCATGTTTAAGCCTAGATTCAATCCCATCTTATTTTTAAATTACAGAATCTAAAGCAATCAAACCCCAAATAAACCACCATCACGTTTCCAAGTATTTTTTCCTAAATGTTTGTAGGCCATCTCGGTAGCCTCACGTCCACGCGGTGTTCTCATTAAATAACCCTCCTGTACTAAAAATGGTTCGTACACTTCTTCTATCGTTCCGGCTTCTTCGCCTACGGCAGAGCTAATGGTACTTATACCTACAGGACCGCCTTTAAATTTATCAATAATGCAATTTAAAATACGAATGTCCATTTCATCCAAGCCATTTTTATCTACGTTTAACGCTTTTAAAGCATAAGTGGCAATTTCTATATCAATTTTTCCATTACCTTTTATTTGTGCAAAGTCTCTTACGCGTCTAAGTAAAGCGTTTGCTATACGCGGTGTTCCACGGCTTCGGCGGGCAATTTCATATGATGCTTCATCACTAATTTCAACTTTTAAAATACCCGAACTACGTTGTACAATACCTGTTAATACTTTGCTGTTGTAATAATTTAAACGGCTGGTAATGCCAAAACGTGCCCTTAAAGGCGCGGTTAATAAACCGCTGCGTGTTGTTGCACCAACCAACGTAAACGGATTTAATTTTATTTGAACTGTGCGAGCATTTGGCCCGCTATCAATCATAATGTCTATTTTATAATCCTCCATTGCGGAATACAAATATTCTTCTACAATAGGACTTAGACGATGTATTTCGTCAATAAACAATACATCAAAAGGTTCTAAATTGGTTAATAAACCTGCTAAATCTCCGGGTTTATCTAACACCGGTCCGCTTGTTACTCTTAAATTTACTCCTAAATCATTTGTAATAATATGTGCTAAAGTAGTTTTGCCTAAGCCCGGGGGTCCGTGTAATAAAACATGGTCTAGTGCTTCACTGCGTTGTTTAGCGGCAGCAACAAATACGCGTAAATTATCAACTACACTTTCTTGTCCGCTAAAATCATCAAACTGAATGGGACGAAGCGCGCGCTCAATATCCTTATCGGTACTGCTTAAATTTTCTTCGTTGGCATCTAAGTTGCTATTCATGTTGTGAAGGTAGCGTTAAATGCTAAAACCTCTTGCTACAAAATATAGAATTATAATTTACTTCCAAAGGCTAAATCGCCTGCATCACCCAATCCCGGAACAATATACGAATGGGCAGTCAATTCTTCATCAACCGCACCACACCAAATGGTATAATTTAAAGTTGGCATGTTAGCTTTTAAAAAATTAATGCCTTGTTGGCTGGCAATGGCTGTAACTATATGCGTATGTGCCGGAACTCCTTTTTGTAACAAAGCTTTGTACGTTAATGCCATCGAAGCACCCGAAGCAAGCATGGGATCACATAGAATAACTGTTTTACCCGTTAAATCAGGGCAAGCTACGTACTCCAACGCAATTTCAAAGGTATTATCTTTTTTATGACGACGAAAAGCACTAACAAATGCATTTTGTGCCTGATCAAAATAATTTAAAAGCCCTAAATGTAGAGGCAAACCTGCTCTTAAAATAGTAGCAATTACAGGCTGAGAATCTAAGACTTTTGAATTAGCCTCTCCCAATGGTGTTGTTGTAATTATATTTTTGTAAGTTAATGTTTTACTTATTTCGTAGGCAAATATTTCTCCCATTCTTTCCAAATTACGGCGGAAACGCATGCTGTCTTTTTGAATGGTAACGTCTCTTATTTCAGAAATAAATTGGTTAAATATTGAGTTTTGCAGGGCTAAATTATGGATCATATTATTTTTATTTTGAGAGAGGTAGGGTTAAACTAATTTCTGATTGATAACTTACTTTATCAAACACTTCTATTTGATAATTATAATCTTTAAAGCCCGGAGATTCAACTAAAATAGAATATTTGCCCGGAGGTAAAATAATTATAAATCGACCGGTTGAAGGATTAGTAAGGTAATTTCCTACAATTTCGTTACTAATATTATTACTAACCGAAATAAATGTATTGCGGTAATCAACTTTTTGTACCGTGTCTTTTGCTTCCGTTTGCCCTACAACTACAGTATAATCAATTTCAACATCGTTAAACGATACTCGGTAAATATCGAAATCGCCCAAACCACCGCCTCGTAAAGAACTAACGTAACCATAGCGACCGCTTTTACTTATTCTAAAATTTAAATCGTCGTAACTTGTATTTAAAGGATAACCCATGTTTTTTACATTTTCAAATTGTTTACCTTCAGTATTTAATACGGCTTTAAAAATATCATAACCACCCATACTACTATGACCTTTACTGCTAAAGTATAACGTTTTTCCATCTGGACTTAGGTTAGGGAAATCTTCATCGTAAATAGTATTAATTTCTTTTCCCATATTTTTCGCTTCACTCCATTTACCTGATGGTAATAAATTACACGCATATATGTCCGTGCCTCCAAAACCTCCTTTTCGGTCGCTTGCAAAATAAATAGTACTTGCATCGTTATTTATGGTAGCAGCAATTACATCGCCGGTGCCATTAATAGTATTAGGTAATTCTTTTAACTTGCTAAACTCGCCATTTTTGGCAATGGTACTCATGTATAGTTTACTTTCGCCTTTTAAATTAGGCTTATTTATTAAAATAATATCGCCTTTAGCATTCATACCAATTACTTCTTCGCCACTATTACCTTTACATAGAGGTTCGCCAACTACATCACTTTCCATATATTGCCCATTAACTACTTTTGAAAGTTGAATAGAATTTAAGTATTGCCCATTTGCTAACTTAGGAATATCTTTATTTATAGGACGTTTGGTATTGTATATTAAATACGCTTCGTTTTCGGTAACAAACGGATAATAATCGGCAAATTCCGAATTTATATTCTTACCTAAATTTTGAAAAATAACATCAATGGGAAATTTTATTAACTCCTTAGCATTAATACAATGTTGAATTTCTTGATCAACCGTTTTTAAATTTTCTTCGTTGCCTTTTGTGTTTTTTTTAAATTTATCAAACGAAGCAATAGCTTCATCAAAACGGTTGGCGTATTGGTAAGCTCTTCCTAATAAAAAATCGGCATTTGGATTGTGTTTTTCGCTACGAATAACAATTTCTAAATACGGTACTGCTTTTGATTTGTTGGTATTCGTATTTAAATAGCACACCGCAGTGTTATAATTTACGGTTTCGTTTTTAGGCTCTAATTTTACTAATTGTAAATATTCTTCTAAAGCCTCTTCGTAATTTTCTATTTTTAATTTTGTTTCAGCATCGACCAACATCGACTTAAATTCCGCTGTTTGAGAAAAAACAGTAGCAGAAAAAAATACAAAAACAACTGGTATAAAATTTTTAATAGTCATAGCTTATAAATTATACAAAATTACTTTAATTTTTAACAACGTTCAATTATTACTGCATAGCCCTGCCCTACTCCAATGCACATAGTTACCAAGGCATATTTTTTGTTGTGTAATTGCAAATCAATAGCTGCCGAATTTAAAATGCGTGTACCACTCATTCCTAAAGGATGTCCTAACGAAATGGCCCCACCGTTTATATTAATCCTTTCGTCATTATCAGCTAAGCCCCAAGTGCGCGTACACGCCAAAGCTTGTGCGGCAAAAGCCTCATTTAATTCTATTAAGTCAATATCTTTAAAAGTTAAGCCGGCACGCTTTAAAGCTTTGTTAGCCGCTTCTATTGGACCAATACCCATAATTCGCGGTTCTACACCCGAAATACCGCATGACACAATACGCGCCAAGGGCTTTAAATTGTTTCGTTTAATCCCCTCTTCGCCTGCTAGCAGTAAAGCCGCTGCTCCATCGTTTAAACCACTGGCATTACCTGCCGTTACAGTACCATCTTTTTTAAAAGATGGTTTTAAGTTTTGTAAACCTTCAAGGGTAGTATTTGGCTTTGCAAATTCATCATGCGCAAAAATAATTGGGTTACCCTTACGCTGAGGAATTTCTATGGCTTCAATTTCTTTATCGAAACGTTTATTAGCAACAGCTTTTGCCACTTTTTGCTGACTCCATAATGCAAAAGCATCCTGGTCGGCTTTATTAACTTTGTATAATTCAGCAACATTTTCAGCGGTTTCGCCCATGGCATCTACGCCAAATAATTGCTTCATTTTTGGGTTAATAAAACGCCATCCAAAACTACTGTCAAACAATTGCTGGTCGCGACCATACGCCGTGCTGGCTTTACCCATAACTAAAGGTCCGCGAGTCATGTTTTCTACGCCACTTGCAATCATTACATCCTCATCTCCAACCTGTATTGCTCTAGCTGCATCAATAGCTGCACTTAAGCCACTGGCGCATAAAAGGTTAACTGTTTGCCCGGGTACTGAAACCGGTAAACCCGCCAACAATACTGCCATACGGGCTATATTACGGTTATCTTCCCCGGCTTGGTTGGCACAACCCATTATCACTTCACCAACTTCGGCAAAATTTACGGAAGGATTTTTTTCAACTAATTTTTTAAGTACAAAAGCGGCTAAATCATCTGTACGAACTGCTGAAAGCGTACCGCCAAAATTACCAATTGCAGTACGAACGCCATTAATTATATATGCTTGGTTCATTGTTTTATAAAGTTAGTTGCAAAATTACCGACTTAAAACTAACAATAAAATAATTTATATAGAATTTAATTTAGTACATTTATGTAACCAGAAATATATTTATGAAAGTACGTTTAGTTTTATTAGCCCTAATTTTTACAGCATTTAGTTGTAATACAAAAATTAACGAAGAAGATAACATCCCAACAAGTAAAACAGAATTACTAACGGAATTAGCCGAAGATGAAGACTCTATAAAAACTGCTGTTAAAACTGAAAATGTAGTGGTACAAAGTCAAAATAATTTTAAACCTTTACTAATTGCTAGAGGCAGCGAACCAGGCTGGTATGCCGAATTTTTTAAAGACCATTTACGTTTATTAGTAGACTATGGAAAAGACAGTGTTTTTGTTGAAAGTGATTTTACAAATATTGCTAAAATAAAAATTTATAACTCATCATTTACAAAAGCCACTACAGGAAAAGGTATAACAAAAATTATTACATTAACTATTAATATTGATGAGAAAACATGCATAGAAGCCGCGAGTGGTGATAAGCAAGACCGAACAATTTCTATAAAATTTAATGATAAAATTTATAAAGGTTGTGCTTTTAATCCTTAAAAAAAATGTTTAAAATATTGTTAAATATTTGTTTATTATTTTTTATAGTAAATAGTTATGCTCAACAAACTACGTTTAAACCTTTTAATATTGAGAACAATTTTAATAGTAAAACAGCACCGTTACTTTTTACAAATAATATAAATTTTTGCCAACCTCTTTACTCTACAAAAAACTTATATCCTAAAACCAATCTACCTTTGTTTTGCCAAATGGAAGTTAATTTACACAAACACCTAAACATTTGGATGGTTTTTAGAGCTGGAAATGATGAGGAGTATCGAAAGTTTATTGTGAAATAAAAAACCGTAAAGGTAAAAATCTTTCTAAATTATTTTTAATTTTTCAAAATCTTTCAATCTCTTATCATAAACCTAATACCACCCTGCACATAAAGTAAATGATACAACTTACAATTTACAGTTGGGTGTTTTTCAATTTTAACACCATAATTCATTTAAAAAAAAGGTGGTCAAAGGTTTTATCACCACTTAATTTTAAACTAAGCCCCCTAAAACGGGTGCATAACAAAACGTTTTTTTAATATCCTTGCAACGCACATCATTTGCATTTGTTGATTTAGAATATAGCCGAATGCTCAAACTCCTAAAGTCATTTAGTCATAACCAAAATTTGGAAGAGGCATTATACCAAACAACTTTATGTTTTAGTATTAAATAAATGATAACTTTTTTTTATATTTATTGGACTAAAATAAGACTAATTATTTTTGAATTTGTAATATTCGATAATGTTCTAAACATACAATGTATTTTTCTTAATCGGTTATTCACCATTCATAATTCCTCTTTTTTTTTAGCTCAACTTTACGTTTTTTTGCTAATTTTAAGTTTTAATAAAGTATTATGAAAATTTCATTTAATTGGCTTAAAACCCTTATAAATACACATTATTCAGCTCAAGAAGTAGCAGACTATTTAACAGCATCAGGCCTTGAGGTAGAGGGTATTGAAACCTTTCAGTCACTTAAAGGCGGTTTACAAGGTTTAGTTGTTGGGCAGGTATTAGAATGCACTAAACATCCCGATGCTGATAAATTAAGTATAACAAAAGTAGATGTAGGTAGCGGCGAACCTTTGCAAATTGTTTGTGGTGCACCAAATGTAGCAACAAATCAAAAAGTTATCGTAGCATTAGTGGGTGCAACTTTGTATCCTACTACCGGCCAGTCCTTTGAAATTAAAAAATCAAAAATACGTGGCGCAGTTAGCGAAGGCATGTTGTGTGCCGAAGATGAAATTGGTTTCGGTGAAAGCCATGCTGGCATTATTGTATTGCCCGAAAATACTAAAGTTGGCTTACCTGCAGCCGATTATTTTAAAATAGAAAATGATACTGTTTTTGAAATCGGTTTAACACCTAATCGTAGTGATGCCGCTTCTCACCGAGGCGTAGCACGCGATTTAGCAGCAATATTAAATTCTAAAAATAACGAAAACCCTGTTAAAATTTTTATCAATGGCATGCAGCCCTTGCCAGAAGCTACTAATTTAAATAAAGTGCAAATCTCTATCCAAAACCCTGGAGGTTGTAAACGTTACTCGGGGTTAGTAATTAGTGGCATAAGCGTTAAACCTAGTCCTGATTGGTTACAAAATAGACTTAAAGCAATTGGTGTACGCCCCATAAATAATATAGTAGATATTACAAATTTCGTACTTCACGAAATGGGCCAGCCTTTACATGCGTTTGATTTAGAAAAAATTAATGGTAATGTTATTGTTGTGAGAACAGCTAATGATGGTGAAAAATTTGTGACCTTAGATAGCGTAGAACGAACATTAACTACTACAGATTTATTAATTTGTAACCAAACCCAGCCCATGTGCTTAGCAGGTGTATTTGGCGGATTAGAAAGTGGTGTGAGTGAAAAAACAACATCTATTTTTTTAGAGAGTGCTTATTTTGATGCGGGCTTTGTACGCAAAACTGCAAAACAACATGGTTTGAAAACTGACGCGTCTTTTCGTTTTGAAAGAGGTACCGATCCTAACATAACGATTAATTCATTAATTAGGGCTACTAATTTAATTTTTGAATTGGCAGGAGGTATATTAAGTATGGATGTAGTAGATATTTATCCTGAAAAATTAGAGCCATACAAAATCGCGTTTTCGTATACTGATTGTGATGCTTTAATAGGGAAAGAAATTGATAGAACAACAATAAAAACAATACTTACTAATTTAGGGATTGAAATTGAGAACGAAGGAAACGATGCATTACTTTTAAATGTACCTCGCTACAAAGCGGATGTTACGCGCCAGGCAGATGTTATAGAAGAGGTAATGCGTATATACGGTTATAATAATGTAGAAGTTAGCAAACAGATTTCTTACACAGCTACTAATGAAACTAAAAATATAGATGTAATTGTTGAGAATAAAGTTGCTACGCTATTAGAAGGGTTTGGTTTTAACGAAATAATGAGTTTATCTTTAACAAAAGAAACGTATTATCCACAAGAAAATACTAATGTAAAAATTGTAAACCCTTTAAGTAACGATTTAAATGTGTTGCGCGGCGATATGATTTACAGTGGTTTGGAAGCAATAGTATATAATAGCAATCGAAAAAATTCTGATTTAAAATTATTTGAGATAGGACGCACGTATTCTCAAATAGAAAACGAAACATACAACTACGCAGAGCAAAAGCACTTATCTATTTTTGTAACGGGAAATACTTTTGCTGAAAATCCGTATCAATTACATCAAAAATCAGATTTCTTATATTTAAAAGCGGCAGTTACAAGTATTTTAAATAAATGCGGTGTTACAAATTTTAAAAGTATCGAAAGTACCTATTCAAATTTTGAATACGGTTTAACATTTACTTTAAACGGTAAGCCAATTTCCGAATTGGGAAGTGTGAACAAAGCAACTTTAAAAAAATTCGATATTTTACAGCCCGTATTTTATGCGCAAATAAATTTTGAAAATTTAGTAAAAGCTTATTCAAAACAAAAAATACAATTTGCCGAATTAAGTAAATTTCCAACCGTACGAAGAGATTTAGCTTTGTTAATTGACAAATCAGTCAACTACCAGCAAATAGAAGAATTAGCTTTTGCCACCGAAAAAAAATTATTAAAAGAAGTAAACTTGTTTGATATATACGAAAGCGAAAAATTAGGTAATAAAAAATCGTACGCGGTTAGTTTTACCTTATTAAATAACGAGGCTACTTTAACCGATAAAGAAATTGATAAGGTGATGGAAAAATTAATTTCTAATTACCAACAAAAATTGGGGGCGGAATTAAGATAAAACCTTTCTAATTTAAAATGTAATACTTTAAGCGAAAAACTAAACTTACATCGCCAACTTTTTGTACCTCGGACGTTTTGGCTCAGCATTACCCAAACGTTTTTTACGATTTTCCTCGTATTCGCTGTAACCACCCTCAAAATAATAAACGCTGCTGTCGCCTTCAAAAGCTAAAATGTGAGTACACACGCGGTCTAAAAACCAACGGTCGTGACTAATAATTACAGCACAACCCGCAAAATTTTCTAATCCTTCCTCTAAGGCACGCAAAGTATTTACATCCAAGTCGTTGGTGGGTTCATCTAACAACAAAACATTACCACCTTCTTTTAAGGCTAAAGCCAAGTGCAAACGGTTACGTTCTCCACCCGAAAGCACCGAGCATTTTTTACTTTGGTCGTTACCACTAAAATTAAAGCGAGAGATGTAAGCGCGTGAATTAATTGATTTTCCTTCAAACACAATATTTTCTGTACCACCGCTTAAAACATCGTAAACAGTTTTGTTGGGGTCAATATCTTTATGTGTTTGGTCAACATAACTAATTTTTACACTAGGACCAACTTTAAACTCACCTGCAATGGGCGTTTCTAAATTCATTATCATTTTAAACAAGGTTGTTTTACCGGCACCGTTAGGCCCTATAATACCAACTATTCCGGCAGGAGGTAATTTAAAGTTTAAGTTTTCGTATAACAATCTATCACCAAAACCTTTGGCTACGTTATGCGCTTCAATTACTTCGTTACCAAGTCGCGGACCGTTAGGAATAAAAATTTCTAAATTTTCTTCTTTGGTTTTCACGTCTTCGCCCATCATTTTATCGTAATTATTTAAACGCGCTTTTTGTTTTACACCGCGCCCTTTAACGCCTTGTCGTACCCAATCTAACTCACGTGCTAAGTTTTTTTGGCGTTTGCTTTCAGTTTTTTCTTCTTGTTTTAAACGCGCGCCTTTTTGCTCTAACCAACTGCTGTAGTTACCTTTCCAAGGTATGCCTTCGCCACGGTCTAATTCTAAAATCCAACCTGCTACGTTATCTAAAAAGTAACGGTCGTGGGTTACAGCAATAATAGTGCCTTTGTAGGCTTGTAAATGTTGTTCTAACCAATCCACACTCTCCGCATCTAAGTGATTGGTTGGCTCATCTAATAATAAAATATCTGGTTCTTGTAATAATAAACGGCAAAGGGCAACACGGCGACGCTCCCCACCCGATAAAATATTTACTGGCGTATCACTTTCGGGGCAACGCAAAGCATCCATAGCACGTTCTAAACGGTTATCTAAATTCCATAAATCGTGTTGGTCAATCAGTTCTTGCAACTGTGCTTGGCGATTAATAAGCTTATCCATTTTATCAGGATCGCTTGTAATTTCTTCGTCCATAAACTTATTGTTTACTTCTTCAAACTCGTTTAAAATATCAACGTGTTTTTGAGCACCTTCCCGAACAATTTCAATTACAGTTTTCGTTTCATCCAACTTTGGTTCTTGCTCTAACATACCAATACTGTAACCGGGCGATTGATGAATTTCACCAATATAATCTTTATCCATGCCTGCAATTATGCGAAGCAAAGTTGATTTACCGGAACCGTTTAAACCCAACACGCCAATTTTAGCGCCATAGTAAAACGAAATATAAATATCTTTTAAAACTTGTTTTTGAGGTGGGTGAATTTTGGAAACATTCACCATACTGAATATAATTTGACGACCTTCGGGTGTAGTTGACATACTGAAAAATTTAGAGCGTTAATTTAGGTAAAGATTGGGTAATAAAAAAGCCTCAATGTTTAACACTGAGGCTTTTTAAGAATTATTAAGGGTAGTTTTACTTCGTTAACTTATCTCTCAAAGCAAAAATTTTAGCAGAAATAGAATTAAATTTAACATCATCCATATCTTTTGGTTGTTTAACTGCATTAATTTCTGCGTGAATAGGTTTTAAATCGTTTACTAAATCTACACACTCTTTTTTATCTTTATAATCGTTTAATAAATTTATTAAATTACCTAAGTGAAAACGCTGTTCCCACAAATGGTTATAAACTTTGGCAGCCATTGCATTATCGGTAGCGTTTTGACCCATTTTACATGTTAAGTAAAGGCTTTCTAACCAACTGCCGGCAAAAATAGTACCTGCTGTGTAAACACGTTCGTTGGTACGTAAGTAACTATCGCTTTTTACAAAAATTTCGTCTAATATTTTAAAAAGGCTGTCTTTATTACTTATGTTACTTTCTGCTCGTTTGCCTACCATAGCATCTACGGCACTTTTTAAACCTAAAGCATCGCTAATAATCATTACGTTTTTCATGTATTTTATAACGTCTTGCCCCTTATCGTTTACCATGGCGTAACTCATATCAATATTATAAACGCCTAAATTAATGGCACGTTGAAATTCGGTTGTATAGCTACTTACTTTTTTACTATCGTTTAAAAAAGTGTTATTGTAAACCGCGCCATAACTACTCAATTCGTGTACGCTATTTGCCGGAGAAGGAATGTTGGCAATGGCAAAATCGAATTTAAATTTTGTAGTATCATCAACCGTTACAGGGGTTGTATCTTTTAAAACTGTTGAAGTAGAATCAAGGTTTTCGTGATCGTCTTTGCCTTTATCGCCACCACATGCAGTTATTAATACTAAAGAAACTAAAAGTGCTAAACAATTTTTTACAGACATCATTTTTAATTAAGATTAAATTTAGAGATAAAGATATTATTTTAAATTTAATTGCAAATTAAATTTTATACTAATTATAAGTTATAAAAACCTGATATAGTTACAATTAACTACTTAACTCCACCCATTAACTTTTTAATTAAGGGCGAAATAGCTATCAATACAACACCCGAAATTAAGGCGTATATGGCTAATTGCTTATAACCGTTGGCATAAATAATTAGTCTATCAAAATTGGTGCTATGTTCAGAAGCACTTGCAATATTTGCACCCAATAAACCTGCAAAATACTGTCCGTAGGCACTTGCTAAAAACCACATACCCATCATTACGGCTTGCATTTTTTGTGGCGAAAGTTTTGTCATAATACTCATACCAATGGGTGATAAACTTAACTCGCCAAAGGTTACAATTAACCAACCAAACGTAAATAAATTTAAAGAGGTAATTCCATTAGTATCGCTAAAAAATTTGGTGTAATAAAACACATAAAAACCAATTGCCAAAAACAAAAAGCCTAAGCCAAACTTTACAACGGTGTTGGGTTCTAATTTGCGTTTGTTAAGCCATATCCACAATAAACCCAATAAACCGGCAAATGCAATTACAAAAAATGAATTGGCTGAATTATTCACGCCGTTTGGGTCGAGAGTAATTCCTGCTAAATTTTTATCAAGATTATTGGCAGCAAATAAACTTAAGGAGCCACCACTTTGCTCAAAAAACGCCCAAAAGAAAATAGAAAACAACATAAATATTATGGCTGCAATTAATTTTTTGTTTTCGGTTATCGAAAAATTACGCATTTCGTAAAATAAGTAGAGTAAAGCTGCCGGACCAATAATAAACATAAACACATCGGTATATTGCGAATTAGAAACCAATAAAATAATTAGTGGAATAACCGCAATAGAAGCGACGTAAGTAATAACTTCAAAAATAGTTTTTTTCTTTTTTTCAAAATGGAGCAAGGGAGAAATACCAATACTGCCAAGGCTTTTTTGTGTGCGTATAAAAGTCAGCAAACTAATTACCATTACTACCGATGCTAAACCAAACGCAATATTCCACTCAAAACCTTGTGGAATAAAATTTTGAAACAACTCTCTTTTTCCAATTGCAATACACAAATACCCACCTAATAAAGCCCCTAAATTTACTCCAGCGTAAAATAACGAAAAACCGGCGTCGGTGCGCGGGTCGCCATCTTTATACAAACGCCCAACCATAGTGCTAATATTTGGTTTAAAAAATCCGGTACCAATTATATTAAAACCAATGCCTAAAAAAAAGAATTCTTTGGGGTTTATTGCCAAAATTATACTTCCAACAATCATTAATAAACCGCCCCAAAAAAGTGATTTACGAAAGCCTAAAATTTTATCGGCAAATAAACCAC
>JAYVGH010000117.1:0-53029 GCA_043772435.1 Bacteroidota bacterium | reverse complement strand
CTAGTATAACTAATGCTACTTTAGTAACTCAACCGGCTACTGTAACCGCAACCACATTTTACAAATGCGTTGTTACCTGCACTAGTAGTGCTTCATCGGCTACCAGCGCTGTTGCAACCGCCTCCTTTAATGTGGCAGGGCCATGTGGCTACTGCAGCGTACGGCAAATTCCGACTTTACCTTACTCTCAGTCTGCGCAAACCACCTGCGGAGAAGTAAATGATGTTACCTCAGCCAACGTTACTAACATTTGTGGGTCATCTGTTTATTATGGAGGAGAGGATGTTATTTATTCCTTTACACCTACCGCCACAGGGGCAGTCACAATTAATGTTGCTTCTGGTGGTACAAATTTAGGGATAACAGTATATTCCGGTTGCCCCAATTCGGGTGGTATATGTGTCGGAACTGCTCAAAGCGGAGCAAGTACACAAACATTATGTATAAATGTTACATCTGGGCAAGTCTATTATCTAGTAATAGACAAATGGCCAACACCCAACTGCGCTACCTACAATATGAATATTAGTGGGCCTACTGGTTGTTCCGGTTCAATAAGCGGAGCAGTTGCTGCCGCTTCAGCCACTTCAGGATGTGCGCCGGTAATTTCTAATTTAAGTTTATCAGGGTTTACACCTCCTTGTGGGGTAATTTACCAATGGCAACAGGCACCTACAATAGGAGGCACTTATACAAATATGCCCGGAGCGAGTAATAGTTCGAATTATACAGCTACACTTACAAGTTCGGGATTTATTAGTTGTTTATTAACATGTGGAGCTTCAACGGCGGCCAGCTCTGTAATACAAACATCTATTACTCCTGCACCAACTGTGCCATGTAGTTTATCTACTTATACATCTGCTCCTTTATCTTATAGTTTTGAGGTTTTTGCAGGAACGGTTCTGCCAACTACTGATGATATTTTATTTAATACAACGGTTAATTTAGGTTTTCAATTCTGTTATGGAGGTGCTTCGTATTGGGGCGGCTATGTTGCCAGTAATGGCGCTTTTGTATTTGATTGCGTGCCATGTTATCCAAATATAAATAATTTCGGTACTCAGGTTTGCGCTTCAGGTGGGATTAATACAGGTTATACACTACCTTCACCGGCTCCCGTTAATAATACTTCCATACCTCGAAATGCTGTATTGGCTCCATGGCAAGATATTAACCCAGCCATAGGTGGTACAATTAGATATTACACAACAGGTACTGCACCTAATAGAAAATTTGTTGTTTCGTATGAATCTATTCCTATGTATTCTTGTGGTACTGCCAGTCCTTCCATTTATTATACCGGTCAGATAAAATTATACGAAACAAGTAATAATATTGAAATACATGTTGGAAATAAGGGGGTTTGCCCTTCATTTAATAATGGTGAAGCTGTAATGGGACTTCATGATTATAATGGATTAACTTATATCCCTCCCGTAAATGCAACCGCACATAATGCCATTGGGGGGGCTGGACCTTATAATCAATGGACAATGAGTAATACTGCATATCAATTTGCTTCTCCATGCGCCACAAACAACGGGCCGTGTGCAGTTTTACCAATTGGTTTTAAAAATTTTTACGGGGAGAATGTTTCTAATTTTAATAAATTAACTTGGGTGACAGCAGAAGAAAGCAATTTAAAAGAATTTATTATTGAAAGAAGTAGTGATGGTGTGAATTTCACATCAATAGGGATGCAAAAACCTAATAATAATCCATCAACTTATATTTATAATGATAATACCTTTAAATCAAACATTGTAAACTATTATAAAATTACCGGCTTAGAAAACAATGGTAATAGAAAAAGTACTTACATTATTCCAATTGGTGGAACTTACGATAAATTATCAGTATCAGAAATTTTCCCTAATCCAACCGATAATAATTTTGCAATTTCCTTAACTTCAAAAACCGAAAATAATTTAAGTATTAGAATTAAAGACATGTATGGCAGAGAAATTTCCAAATCTCAACATGAGGTTAATGCCGGTGTTTCTCAAATATTTGTAAATTGTTCTAGTTTAAATTCTGGTGTTTACATCGTTGAATTGGTTGATGGAAATTCAAAAACAATCTCTCAACAAAAATTAATTATTGCTAATTAACTTATTCCATTAATTTTTTTAAATGATTGCGGGTCGATTCATCTTCCCAATCAATATAACCTACTGTTTCTTTAACTACTTTTAACTTTGTATTTACAATATATGATGTTGGTATTGAAAAAATATTAACAGCATTAAAATTTGTATTTAACTTTAAAAATGTAAAGGGGTATGCTTTTCTATCTTTCCAAGCTGCAATCGTTTCAACATCTTCATCACTAATACAAATAATTTCAACATCCTCTAAATTTGTGTCTTTAATTTTTTTTAATGTATTTAATTCATCTATACAATTGCCACACCAACTAGCGCCAAAACTTACCAATATTTTTTTGCCTTTAAAATCGTTAAAATTTATTTTTTGCGATTTAAGATCATACAATTCTAATTTATTAAAATTTATACTCGGCGGAATATTGTATTTTTTATAAAAATAAAACCCTATTAAACTTGCTATAATTAAAATAGCGATAAATATATATTTTTTAGTCATAAAGTAATTAAAAGTGTATAGTTAATTTTTTAATGTAAATACTAGATTACGCCTCAAAAATACAAATAGATTTGTAAAAATAAATATGTATATTCTTATTAAAATATTTAAATTTTTATTAAAGCTGTTTTTAGGCTTTTTAATACTATCTATAGCTTCTGTAATTATTTTTAGATGGGTTCCTGTGCCTGTTACACCATTAATGCTAATACGTTGTATTGAGCAAAAAAACGATGGTAAATCTATGACTTTAAAGCACCATTGGGTAAGCTTAGAGAAAATATCTCCCAAATTGCAGCTAGCAGTAGTATGTAGCGAAGATCAAAACTATTTAAAACATTTTGGCTTTGATTGGGGCGCCATCCAAAAAGCAGTAACAGCAAACGAAAATGGCAAAAAATTACGTGGCGGAAGTACAATTACGCAACAAACAGCAAAAAATGTTTTTTTATGGCCGGGTCGAAGCTTTATCCGTAAAGGATTTGAAGCTTATTTTACATTATTAATAGAAATTTTTTGGAGTAAAAAACGTATAATGGAAGTATATTTAAATAGTATTGAAATGGGAAATGGTGTTTATGGTGCTGATGCGGCAGCCCAATATTGGTTTAAAAAAAATGCTTTAAATTTGAATAAAGATGAAAGCGCAGCAATCACTTCCATATTGCCTAATCCTATAAAATACGTGGCTAACCCACCTAGTGCATATATTGCTAAAAGAAAAGTATGGGTAAAGCAACAAATGAGTTTTTGGGGCAACCAATTAGACTATAATAAGTATAATGATGATGAAGGAAGTGAAGAAGAAACTTTAAAAAATAAAAAATTAAAAAAAGTAAAATAAATATATGAATCGAATTTTTATACTAATTGTTTTTATTATTATGTTTTTAAGTTGTGGCAACTCCTCAACAAATTCAATTATTAATACATTTATTAAACTTCAAAAGGCTACGGTTACTGATAAATTAACAACCTATAAAAAAACAATTGCTTACCAGTTAGATACTCTTTTTGCAGCCATGAATAACAAAGGTGGGTTTAACGGAAGCATAATTGTAGCGAAGAGCGGCACAGTACTTTACAAAAAAAGTTTTGGTTTTTGCAATAAAGAAAACAATTGCATGTTGAATGATAGTAGTATGTTTCAACTAGCATCGGTTAGTAAAGTTATTACCGCAACGGCAGTACTAATGCTACACGAACGCGAACAATTAGACATTAACAAAGAATTTAAATTTTATTTTAATGATTTTCCTTATGATGGAATTACAATAAAACAATTATTAAATCACCGTTCGGGTTTACCCAATTATATTTATTTTTTAAATACTGAAATTTCTCAAGCCAATTACAAAATGAATAATACCGAAATGTATAATTATATTGTTAATAAAAATCCAAAACCCTATTTAAAACCCGATACACGTTTTAATTATTGTAATACAAATTATGCCTTGTTAGCGTTATTGGTCGAAAAAATTTCAGGCAAAATATTTAATGCATTTTTAAAAGAAGAATTGTTTACACCATTAGGAATGAAAAATACCGCAACTATAAAAGATATTGATATTAATGCCTTCAATATTACAAAACCTTATAATTTAAAATGGGAGTCTGTTGGCCTTAATGCCAGTGATTATGTTTTAGGGGATAAAAGTATTTACAGCACACCATACGATTTATTTTTATTTAGTGAAGCATTATATCAAAATAAACTTATTAAACCCGAAACTCAGCAATTAGCTTACACCGCTTACAGCAGCGAAAAAAAATTAAGCAATTACGGGTTAGGATGGCGAATAAAAAATTCGGAAGATAGTTTAAACAAAGAAGTTTTTCACAATGGTTGGTGGCATGGCTACCGCTCCGCGTTTCATCGTAGACTTAAAGACACCCTTACTATTGTTATTTTAAGTAATCAATTAAACAAAAGTGCCTACCATACATATAAAATTTATCAAATATTAGATAATTCTATATCAGTTCCCCCAGTTCAAGACGAAGAGTAGGTGTTAAAATATGTTTAATTAAATTAATGCGTTTACGCCAAATGATGACGGCGTAAAACGATGTATTTACCGGAAAAGGAATTGGGGTAAAAACTTACAAAATGTGGATTTATGATAGATGGGGCGAAATGATATGCTATACAGAAGATATGGTTAAAGGTTGGAACGGTACAATAAAAGGAAATAAAATTGATACAAAAATGGATGTTTACCAATACAAAGTTTTAATTACCGACGTTAGCAATAAACAACACGAATACGTTGGGCATGTTAGTTTAATAAAGTAAATCATTTTTATAAATTAAAAAAGCGTCTTGGTATATCTAAGACGCTTTTTTTATAAACTTCTAATTTTTGCTACACAACATTAAATTAACATCCCTCTGTTATTAAAACAATTCTTTCAACCTCTAATTAAGGCATTAGTAAGGGTATTTTAGTAAAATGATAAAATACCTATTTATTGTTATAAATGCATTAACTGTTTTTATGTACAGTTTGTTTAGTGGCGACGGTGGCATTACCGTTACAAATACTATTCCGAAAAACATTATCCCTGGTAAAGAAGTGCCTATTGAAATAAAAATAACAAAAGGCAGTATGAGCGGTTTCGCTAAATTTCAATTGGATTTACCGGATGGTATATCGGTAAAAGCAATTGATAATAAGGGTGCAGATTTTACACTTGTAGACGGTTTAGCAAAATGGGTATGGAGTAGTTTACCTGCCGATAACGACATAATAATTAAAGCAAATTTAGTTGCTGCAAACCAAGCAAGTGGCATAAAAACAATTGGTGGAAAATATTCATATGTAGAAAATAATACAAAACAAGTTGTAGAAATGACTCCTGTAGAAATTACAATTGGTAGTGGCGAAGTTGGTAATACCACAACATCTACAAATACAGAAACAGCTAAAACCACTACTACCGAAACTGCTACAACGCCAACAACTAATCCAAACTCCGAGCCTACTGTAAATATTAATGTAATTCGTACCATCGAAAAAAATTCAGATACAGAATATACCGTAAACTTAAAAATTAAAAAAGGAGCTACAAAAGGTTTTGCTCGTTACAGCGATGATTTGCCGGAAACTTTAACAGCTAAGTCATCTAAAACAGATGGCAGCTCTTTTTCGGTAGCTGATGGAAAAATAAAATTTGTGTGGGTAAACGTACCTGATAAAGAAGAATTAGAAATTGCCTATTCAATTACAAGCAGCAGTCCTCTGCAATTAATCTTAAACGGCGAATACTCTTTTCTAGAAGAAAATCAAAGTAAAAAACACAAATTACAACCCGAAACAATTTCATTTAGCCCCACAGCTATAGTTACAAATACGCCAGTAATCGACGTTTCTAACAATACTAACACAACAACAGCTATCGAAACTAAAACCGATATTGCTGTAACAGAAAAAACTACAAGCGCGGTAACAACTTCTACTGAGCCAACAAACACAAATACAACCACTATTACTGAAACAATTACCAAAACAGAAGGCAATGTAAATTATATGGTTCAAATTGGTGCTTTTACAAACAGTGGAGTATCTTCATCAACCTTAGCTCGTAAATTTAATGTAACTGAAACTATAAAAAGCGAAATGCAAGGCGGATTCTCTAAATTTATGATTGGTAATTATGCTGAATATAAACCTGCAAGAGATAGACGTGAAAGTGCTAAAAATAATAACAACATAAAAAGTGCTTTTGTAGTGGCTTACAACGGTTCAAAACGAATTACAGTGCAAGAGGCTTTAATGATTAGTAACCAAAAATGGTTTAAATAATTTATAGAACATAATCTGTCCAGATAATTTTTTAATTTTAACAAATATGATTTTTTGCTATATTTACCACTAGTTATTTAATGTATGCAAAAACTAATACTTTTAGTTTTATTTATTTTTTCATTATCTGTTAAATCTCAGATAGATACGGCGGCGTTAAACAAACTTTCGCCCGAACAATTATTGCAATATTACATTAATGAAAAAGAACCTGAAGGTATGTATAAAGGGCCTCCAAAAATTGGCGATTCTCTTTATAATGAATTAAACCCACTTGTTATTCCTACCCAAACTGTTTACGCTGATGGTATTTACAGACAAGGCATTGATTTTAAAGAAGGACGGATAAAATTATTAGATACGGTAAACAGAATAGATCAAAAATTAAAACCTAAAATTGCCCTAGGTGCCGGCAGACTGAGTTATTTTGGTAATGTTTACAACAAAAAATTTCAATCACCTTTAACTGCACGCCCCGCTTTTGATTTAAATATTTCGCAACGTTTAACCCGTTATTTACAACTAAATTTTAATGTAATGTTTGGCAAATTGGGGGCTAATGAGATTACCTCAGACCGTCACGAAAATTTTCAATCCGAAATTAGGGCCGGAGGCTTAAATTTACTATACGATTTTGGTAATTTTATTCCCGATAGGTTCACTATTCGTCCGTTTATTAGCTTTGGCATTACAGGCTTTGAATTTTTAAGTAAAACCGATTTAAAAGATAAAAACGGCAATACCTATTTTTATTGGAGCGATGGAAGCATAAAAAATAAAGCGGAAAATGCCGCCGATGCTCAGTTTGCCTTAGATTTAAAACGAGATTATACCTACGAAACAGATGTGCGTATTAACAACGAAAAAATTAATGGAAAATACGATGAGCGGGCATGGGCTTTGCCTATTGGCGCAGGGGCTATAATGCAGGTAACGGATAGAGTTGATTTTAAACTTAATTTTCAATTATTTTTTACAAATACAAACAAAATTGATGGTGTTAATCCCGAAACTACAATAGGTAAATTACACAAAAATAAATTTGCTTACACTTCCTTTTCGTTGCAATACGATTTAATTGCAAATAACCGCCAAAAACAAAAATTACAAAAAGATACTTTGAGCGATGCCTTTTGGTTAGCTTTTGATAAAGAAGACAGAGATAAAGATGGTGTGCCTGATTTACAAGACGATTGCCAAGGTACTGAAGAAGGTGCAAAAGTTGATGCAAAAGGTTGCCCACTTGATGACGATAAAGACGGAATACCAAATTACCGCGATGATGAATTAAATACCGCGCTTGGTTTACCTGTAAATGAAAGAGGAGTTGGGCAAACCGACGATTACTGGACAGCTTGGTACAATCAATACATGAACGACAGCACAGGAGCAGATAAAACAACCGAAGTTGTAGGAAACATTTATGATTTAGCTTCTAAAACCACAAAACTATCCAACGAAAAAGATGTTTACACCGTAGAATTAATTCGTTATTCGGGTTCAATTCCAACGGATGAATTATCTTTTTTATTAAGCATTGGCGATATTAAATCAACAACCTTAGCCGATGGTACTACAGTAGTTTACACTTCGGGCGATTACAAAAAAGTAAGTACTGCTGTTAAACGCCGCGATGAATTTATAGTTGAAGGTAATAAGAGCGCAAGCGTATCTAAAATTAAAGGTAAAAACATTATACAATTAAGTGACGGTGAATTAGAGGAATTATTAAGAAAAGAAAAAGAAGACGAATTAAAATTAGCTTCAAACTTAACAAATACTAGTACAACAAATACAGCAACCAATAGTGCAACAAATAACCCGTTTAATTCAAATGAAGAAATTATTGAGAAATTTAGTAAAGAGGATGTTATTTACCGTGTACAATTGGGCGCATTTAAAAATAAAATTTCAATAAGTGTATTTAATACCAATGCGGGCGTGTTAGAATTAAAAGCAGGCGAAAATTTTTATAAATACGTTACCAAAGGTTATAAAACTATTGAGCAAGCCGCTGCTGTTAGAGCCGATTTAGTAATACAAGGCTACAGCGACGCTTTTGTTACTGCCTATAAAGACGGAAAGCGTATTGCTTTAAACCAAACAAAAGCTACAGTAGATAAAAAATTCAAAGAGGATTTAAATGATCAAAAAATGTTTAGTTCGGTAGATAAAAAATTAGTGTTATTTAAAATACAATTAGGTCCACTTAAAAAACAGTTTGCCGAAAAAGCAATGGATGAAAAAGTAAAAGATTTAGCGGATAAAGAAAAACAAATAACTTCCACCGGAAGCATACGTTATTCGGCAGGAAGTTTTAATAAATACGATGCCGCTGAAAACTTTAGAAAAGAATTAGAAACTAAAGGCTTTAGCGATGGATTTATAATTGCTACGTTTAAAGGCGAAATTATTTCTATACAAGAAGCAATGGAATTATTAAAATAACGATTACATAAAAGTTACAGATTGCACGAATTACACAGAAAAAATTTACAGTGTTTAAAAAATAATCTCTTAATAATTTAAAACATTTGTGTAGTAAGTGGTAAAAATAATTTATAATTGATTTAAAAAAATTCGCGAAATCCACCAAATCTGTGGCATAAATAAATGAACATTAAAAAAAACATACCCAACGCAATTACCTGCGGTAACTTGTTGTGCGGTTGTTTGGCCATTGTAAAATGTTTTGAAGGTGATTTAGTTTGGGCAGCTTATTTAGTAGGCATTGCAACTATTCTTGATTTTTTAGACGGCTTTGTTGCCCGATTATTAAAAGTAACATCTCCAATTGGTAAAGATTTGGATAGTCTGGCTGATATGGTAACGTTTGGCGTGGTGCCGGGGATGGTAATGTTTCATATGATATTAATTTCCGAAAATATTGAGCTTGGGTTTAGAAGTTACAAGCCTGCGCAATTTAATTATTTGCATTATGTGGCTTTCATCATTCCAATTTTATCTGCCATTCGTTTGGCTAAATTTAATAATGATACGCGTCAATCTGACTACTTCATTGGCTTACCAACACCTGCTAATGCTATTTTTATTTGTAGTATTCCATTATTCATTAAAACAGATTTAGCATTCAATCAATGCTTTGGAACTCCTGTTTTACAAGATATTTTTAATCCTTATGTCTTTTGTCTTTTGTCTTGCATTTTGAGTTTACTGCTCATTGCCCCTATACCGCTCTTTGCTCTAAAATTTAAAAACATTAGCTGGACTGATAATAAAATTCGTTTTGTGTTTTTAGTTTTATCGGTTGTTCTATTGGCAGTATTTCAATTTATAGGCATTCCTTTGGTTATTATTCTTTATATATTAATGAGTATTGTGAATAACATATTTTTTAAAAAGAAAGTTTAATTCTAATTTTGTTTTTCTTAAACTAAAACAACATGGCAAAATTTATTGCAGATATTGATGTAATGCCTCTTAAAGCATTGTTAGACCCACAAGGAAAAGCCGTTACAGGTTCTATGAAAAATTTAGGCTTACCCGAAATTGAAAACGTGCGTATTGGCAAACACATTACTTTACAAATAGAAGCCGCATCTGAAGAAATTGCAAAAACAAAAGTAAACGATGCTTGTACAAAATTACTTTGCAATCAAATTATGGAAGGTTATGAATTTAAACTAACAGAACTTATTTAGTTTTTAATGATTTAGATTCTTTAAATGTGTGGCAACGGTTTTAAATCAACAAAAAAGTAAAAACAGTTAAGCCATTAATAATTGATATTACTTTTAACGAGTGCTCTACCTGGTTTAAATTAAACATATAAATGATGCAAATTAAAAATCCTATAAAACCCGATAAAAACAAAAAGGGTTCAGCGCGTTGTATCCTATAATATTTAGAACTACCAACAAAAGTTCCTTTTAATTCTTTTTGTAAAAGAAAATCTTTACCAACACTAAATGCGCAGTATTTACCTGGCACTTCAATATAATCGTTAATAACAAATAAATAAAAATTATCATTTACATCGGTAACTTTTACGTGAGATACTTTTGATTGATTATAAGCATTATGCTCTTGCCAATACTCTACATCTACCTTTTTACTATAATGCGTTTGATAATGGCAGGTACTGTAAAAACTAATTAATAATTCTAAATAAATAAAAAAACACGCCACATTAAATACGTTTAAATATTTAAAGCGTTTTGTTTTTTTAAATTTTTGAAGTTTAAGTTGTTCTCTTATTTTTTTAACACTAACCCATTCGGCTACTTCCTCTGCTGTTAAGGGTACTCGGGGTGGACGTTTTTTTCGCTCAACGCCCGCCATTAATTAAGATTTAGTTTTTCGTCAACTAAATAATTATTACGAACAGGGCTATTGCGTAAAATTAATTCTCCAACAAAACCGGCTAAAAACATCATGCTACCTATTATCATGCATGTTAGCGAAAGGTAAAACGAGGGTCTATCCGTTAATAAACGCGCAGGATGATGCGAAATAAAAGCGCTGTACAATTTAAATACGCCTAAATAAATGGCAAAGCCAAAACCTAATAAAAATAAAAGTGTGCCAATTAACCCAAAAAAATGCATGGGGCGTTTACCAAATTTTGAAAGAAAGGTAATGGTTAATAAATCTAAAAAACCATTTATAAACCTATTCCAACCAAATTTGCTAACTCCGTATTTACGCGCACGATGCACTACCACCTTTTCGCCAATATTGCAAAAGCCGGCAGCTTTTGCCATTACGGGTATAAAGCGGTGCATTTCGCCATACACTTCAATACTTTTTACTACTTTATTTTTGTAGGCTTTTAGGCCACAATTCATATCGTGTAATTTAATGCCGCTAATTTTACGGTTTGTCCAATTGTATAATTTACTGGGTAAATTTTTGGTAAAGGCGTTGTCGTAGCGTTTTTGTTTCCAGCCGCTAACCAAATCAAAATTATCGGTAGTTACCATTTTATATAGTTCGGGTATTTCGTCCGGACTGTCCTGCAAATCAGCATCCATAGTAATAACTACGTTGCCTTTAGCGGCTTCAAACCCCAAATGCAAGGCGGGTGATTTACCATAATTTCGCCTGAATTTTATACCTTTTACATTTATATTTTTTTGAGAAAGTTGTTCAATTACTTGCCAGGAATCGTCTTTACTGCCATCGTCAATAAAAATTACTTCGTAGCTGTAGTTATTGTCGGTCATAACTTTTACAATCCAATCATGGAGTTCGGGCAACGATTCTTGCTCATTTAAAAGGGGAATTATAATTGATATATCCATAATTAAGCGTTTAGTAACGCTGTTTTTTTAAATTTATTTTGTTAGTTCGAGTAGAAAATTCTGCATTTTTGAATTTTCGCATCAAGAACTGAATTTAAAACATTTCTCGATACGCTCGTTCCTCGCTACTCGAAGTGCCAAATTCTATTTCAAAAAATAATTTTAATTACATTTATTTAGTACAAATTTGCAATTTTTTATGGATTTATAAAATATTTGTTAATTTTGCAGTGGGTAAGTCTTTCACGACCAGCTCCTGTTAAATCCCCCAGGTTGGGAACGAAGCAAGGGTATTATGGTTGAGCGGTGCGATGAAAGTAGCTTACCCTTTTTTTGTGCCTTTTTTTTTGGTTTAAATAATAAATTAAATTGTTTAAAATTGCTATTTACCTTTTAACATTTAATTTATTTTGCTACATTAGTATAACGTTTATGTTGCATTTAACACACATTATTTAAATTAGTGAAACTTAACCAATTTATATTACAACTAACACAAAAAACTTTAGCAGAAGTTAAGGTGGATATTGATACGGACTATTGTAAAAAGTACGGCACCAAATATGTAAATCACGAAATAGAAGCTAATGAGGTTAGTTTATTTAACTCCAAATCTACTAAAGCAGCTTTTGATTTAGTTTTTAAAAACCGTTAATTTTTTGTTTATCTCTTTTCTTTATGGGCTATAAAGAACTTATTGTTTTAAAAGAAGAGTTAGAAAATCTAGATGAACTAATTTCAAACAGAACACCATTTTATCTAAAAGTTAATTAATGACTTTATATTTTTTTATGAAGATAAATATAATGTAAAAGTTTCTCATAACCTTGATAGTGCAGAGGTTGTGTCCATAATTTATTTTTCTTTATGTTACAGTTATATTAAACCAGTAATAAATGATAAAATAAATTTAAAATGGCATCGTTATCGGAATTTACAATTGTTAAAATTCAAGTGTTAAACATAACAACTTATAACGAAAAGCAAAACCGAGAATTAAACGCATATTTTGGTATGACAGCAGCCTTTAGTCTAATAGATTGTATGATTTCGGAAACAAACAAAGAGCCATTTTGTATTACGTTAAATAACGCCATTAACAATAGGTTGCAACAAATTTTAGATGATCATAAACTTTGTCTCGAAACAAAAGATGTTAACGAATTACCAATTTTTATAAACGCTCAATTTTACGAATTATTTGAGGTGTTTTATCATGCGCCTGTTCAAATTAATGTTTTTTAGTTATTATTTTTTTCAAAACCATACTATCGTCCAATTTTAATAATTGTTAATAAATTTTTATATATTAATAATAAGTTGTATATTTGTGCACTTCATATAGAAGATTGTAGTTCACTTTGTTTGTAATACCTTTGCAATTCAGTTAAATTTTACACTTTTCTTATTTAGAAAATAACGATTGTGTAATTTAGCATAAACGAATAAAACAAAGAAAGAATAATATTAATGACCTTTACCGAACTTAACCTTATTAAACCGCTTATAACGGCTTTAGATAAGATGGGCTATACAACGCCAACTCCAATCCAACAACAATCTATTCCGCATTTATTAGCCGGCAAAGATATGTTTGGATGCGCACAAACCGGCACTGGAAAAACCGCCGCTTTTGCATTACCAATTTTACAAATGCTATCTTCTCAACACTCAGCTTCAACTCAAGGTGTAAGAAATAGAAAAACAATTAAAGCACTTATTTTAGCACCAACCCGCGAATTAGCACTTCAAATAGGTCAAAGTTTTACAGATTACAGTAAACATTTAGAATTAACGCACACTACTATTTTTGGTGGTGTATCGCAACATGCGCAAGTTAAAGACTTACAACGTGGTGTAGATATTTTAATTGCAACCCCCGGCAGACTTTTAGATTTAATGAACCAAGGTTTTATTAAACTAAATAGCATTGAATTTTTTGTGTTAGACGAGGCCGATCGTATGTTAGACATGGGCTTTATTAACGATATTAAAAAAGTAATTGCAAAATTACCTGCAAAAAAGCAAACCCTATTTTTCTCAGCAACTGCTGCACCTGCCATTATGAAATTAGCGAACAGCTTATTGGTAAATCCAGTAAGTGTATCTGTTAATCCGGTGTCATCAACTGCCGAATTGGTAACACAAAGCGTGTATTATGTTACTAAAGAAAATAAACGAGGGCTTTTAAAATTTGTATTAAACAATGGTAAAATTGAACATGCTTTAGTATTTACCCGTACCAAACACGGTGCAGATAAAGTAGCAAAAGATTTAAATACCAACGGTATTAAAGCCGAAGCTATTCACGGCAACAAATCGCAAGGCGCCAGAGAACGCGCTTTAAAAGGCTTTAAAAATCGTAGTATTCGTGTTTTAGTTGCTACTGATATTGCCTCGAGAGGAATTGATGTAGATAAATTATCGCACGTAATTAATTACGAAATACCGGAACAAGCCGAAACGTATGTGCATAGAATTGGCCGTACAGGTCGTGCAGGTAGCGAAGGCATTGCTTTATCTTTTTGCGCACGCGAAGAAATGAGCTATTTAAAAGACATAAACAAATTAATTAAGAAAAATATAGATGTGATAGCATCTCATCCTTTTTCTTAACTGATAACAAACAAATAAAATAAATAACAAAAAAACAAACAACAAAAAACAAAACAAAATGAAAAAAGGAACAGTAAAATTTTTTAACGAAGCAAAAGGCTTTGGATTTATTAAAGAAGATGGTGGACAAGAAATTTTTGTACACGCTTCAGGATTAAAAGAAGACATCCGCGAAAACGATCAAGTACAATTTGAAGTTGAAAATGGCAAAAAAGGCTTAAACGCTGTTAATGTAAGCTTAGTTGACTAAGAATTGACATTATAAACACTACTAAAAAGCAAATCGAAAGGTTTGCTTTTTTTGTTTTGTTACTTTGAGTGCGAAGCTATCGAGAAGTGAGCCTTCTATAAAAAGTTCTCGATGCATTTCTTCGCAAACGTTCCGAAATTACTCGAACTGACAACTATTCTCAAAAAACCATTCCCTCACTCAAAAGCCACTTTCACTCAATAATGTTAAAAATTTAACATTTCAATTTTAGAATTCATTAAGAATACACTATATTTGCCAATAAATCATTTAAAACCTTAAACCATAGAATAGACATTTACTAGCAATTTTTAATTTAACAAAGCAAGTAACCATATGTCTATTCAAACATTAAATGATAATGAGTTGGTACAACTCTACATGAGTGGAAATGAAGAATCCCTTTCTGTTTTATTACACCGTCACAAACGAAAAATATTTTCGAGTATTGTTGTTGTAGTAAAAAATAAATCGTTAGCCGAGGATATTTTTCAAGATACCTTTTTTAAAGTTATACAAACGCTTAAACGTGGCCAATATAACGAAGAAGGTAAATTTTTGCCTTGGATAGTACGTATTGCACGTAATTTAATAATTGATCATTATCGTCGTATTAAAAAAATGCCCCCGGTACCTGTTTATATTAATGATGAGGGCGAAGAAGTAAGCGTATTTAATACATTAGCGTCTGACGCTGATGCTACTGAATCGAATCAAGAACAAGCTAAATTTAAACGAAGTATACGCGATTTAATTAACGAACTGCCGGCCGACCAGCGCGGGGTGGTATTAATGCGCACCTATTACGATATGAGCTTTAAAGAAATTTCTGAATTTACAAATGTATCTATAAACACTTCACTTGGCCGCATGCGTTACGCCCTTTTTAATTTAAAGAAAATGATTGAAGAGCGTAATATGGAAGTTGCTATGAGATAGATTAATTAAGTTCCAAAATATATAACCAATATTTTTTGCCAAATCGTGGTTCTATTTCTTTTAACATCTTAAATCCGAGGCTTTCATATATGTGTATGGCTCCATTCATAAATTCAGCGGTGTGAAGTGCTATGGTTTTTTCGTTAGTTTCTCTACCAAAGCCTATACATATTTTTGTTAAAGCCTTGGCAATTCCCTGGCCTTTATATTTAGGATTTACACCTACCAATCTAATATACGACCATTCGGTTTTAAAAGAACCCCACGGGTTATTATGCGGAATAAAATGAGCCATTCCTATAATTTCATCTTCATCCAAGCAGATAAAACATATAGATATGTTCATCAATTCCTCCAACTTTTCCTCATCATTTAAAACATCTTTCAACGCCGTCCAATGTTCTACTGTAAGTGCGTCTTTATGTGTACCATAGGAAACGATTGCCAAATTTTTTAATTGTTCTTTATCTTTTATCGAAGCCCTTCTATAAGTGTAATTACTATTCGTCATATTGTTAATACTTGAATTTTAAAAAAGCCAAAACTAATTTATTTTCAAATCCCATTTCTAAAAATTTGTTAAAAACAGAAGCAATTGTTAATAACTTTCACCGAAAAAGGAGTAACGGTTATTGCTTTTTAGCATTAATATGTAATCTTTGTTATCTACACATATTGTGAAAAGGTTAATTTACATATTATCAATTACTTGCATTGCGTTTTTTAATGCAAGTGCTACTGGCATTGGTTTTGATGATAAAAATAAGCCGGATGACGGTAAAAAAGCCAAAACTAAGCGCGATGATACCACAAAGTTTGTAATCTGCGAAGAAAACTTAATTGAAACCCCCGATACTACAGTATTTTTATTTCCAAGTCACGATTTATACTCAACTTGGGATACTTCTTCGGCTCATCCATATAACTTTAATGAGCAATTTAAGGTAGATAGCGTTGTGCTTATACTTGTAAACGAAGGAGATGGCGCATTTACCATGCCCATAAAAAATAATATTACCAGCGATTTTGGTTGGAGACGTTACCGCCCGCATTATGGTACAGATATTGATTTAGAAATTGGCGACCAAGTTGTTTCAGCTTTTGATGGTATGGTGCGTTTGGCTAAATATTGCCAAGGGTATGGCAACTGCGTTATTATTCGCCATAATAATGGTTTAGAAACCGTTTACGGCCATTTATCAAAATTATTGGTAGAGCCGGGGCAATGTATTTCGGCTGGAGCGATTTTAGGTCTGGGTGGTAACACAGGTCGTTCAACCGGACCACACTTGCATTTTGAAATGCGTTATTTAGGTCAGGCTTTAGACACTGAAGATTTTATTGATTACGAAAAAGGTGAATTAAAAAATAATTTATTTACACTTCGTAAAACCGATGTTGAGACCAAATACGATTTGCGCGCCT
The DNA here is from genome assembly GCA_043772435.1 of Bacteroidota bacterium. Lineage (GTDB taxonomy): Bacteria > Bacteroidota > Bacteroidia > B-17B0 > Aurantibacillaceae > Aurantibacillus. The sequence continues at coordinate 36,119 of JAYVGH010000117.1, read as the reverse complement.
TACACACTCGCCACAAACGCGATGTTGGTTATGCAAGAAAAACGGGTGGCAAATCAACCGGAAAATTTATTAAAGGTGGCGTTTATAAAATTAGAAATGGCGATAATTTAGGTGCCATTGCCAAACGCAATCATACAACTGTAAAATCCTTATGTAAAAAAAATGGTTTAAAACCAAATTCTAAATTGCGCCTGGGTCAACGTATTAAAGTGTAATTTTATTTTTATGTGAATTTGAGTAGAAAATTTTCCCTCTTTAAATTTTCGTATCAAGAACTATTTTCTAATCATTTTCGATATGCTCACTAAAAACAACCGATAGTTATTCGAAGCGACACTACATTAATTCAATACATCTAAACTCCCCTGCCCTTCTCTTAATATAACAATTTCGTTAGTGCTACAATCTAAAACGGTTGAAGGATAAATATTTCCAAAACCTCCATCAATTACTAAATCTACTTTTGTATCATAGTTTTGATGAATAATATCAGGGTCGCTAAAATATTCTAAAATATCATCGCTTGTATCGTGCAAACTGGTAGATATTATTGGATTACCAAGTGCCTCAACAATTGCTTTACAAATTAAATTATTGGGTACACGTATGCCAATTGTTTTTTTTGTTTGTTTTAATAGTTTAGGCACTTTGGCGCTTGCCTCTAAAATAAAGGTATATGGCCCAGGCAGTGCTTTTTTCATAATTCTAAAAATTGAATTAGAAATTGGTGTTGTGTATTCAGAAAGGTGACTTAAATCGCTGCATACAAAACTAAAATTTGCTTTTTCGGGTTTTATGCCTTTCAATTTACAAATACGTTCAACGGCTTTTACGTTACTAAAATCGCATCCTAAAGCATAAACTGTATCGGTTGGATAAATAATAATACCTCCGTTTTTTAAACACGTAACAATTTGTTCAATTGTTTTTGTGTTAATGTTGGTATCGTTTAGGTGGAGGAGCATATTGTATTACAAATGTAGGTATTTTTAGCTTGGCACTTCGAGTAAGCCTGAGGAACGAAGACTGTATCGAAAAGTGAACTTTAAAACAATTCTCGATACGCTTCACGCTCTCGCATATAGCAAATCGAACTGACCACAACTTTTTTTCGTTAAAAAATTGAAAAATACTTTGTTATTCAATTTTTATATGTAACTTTGTATTACAAAGTGCTTTTATATGGAAAATAACAAAGAACAATTAGACGCCTTACAAGATATAAGGCAAATGATGAAAAAATCGAGTAAGTTTTTATCGTTAAGTGGTTTATCGGGTGTGTTTGCCGGTATTTATGCTTTAGCAGGGGCATATTTTGGAATGACTGTTATTTCTAATTATGTAGATGAGCATGATTATTCTCAAGCTACTTACAATCAATTGTTATTAAATTGTATTTTAATTTGTTTTGCTGTATTGGTATTTTCAATCATTACAGCATTGGCTTTCTCATTAAAAAAAGCAAAAAAAACGGGTCAAAAATTATTCGACCATACTGCAATACGTTTATTTGTAAATATGTTTATTCCTTTGGCTGCTGGCGGTTTATTTTGCATTGCATTAGTGTATCACGGTAGTGGTATGGTATTGTTGGTTAGCCCTGCAATGCTTATATTTTATGGTTTAGCGTTGGTTAATGGCAGTAAATATACCTTGCACGATATTCGCTATTTAGGATGTTTGCAAATTGTATTGGGGATAGTAGCCAGTTTTTATTTAGGATATGGTATTATATTTTGGGCTTTTGGTTTTGGTATATTACATATTGTTTACGGCATATTTATGTGGTTTAAATACGAGCGTAAATAAAAATTGATTAGTGTTGATTGATGATTTAAAATTAGTCTATTTGTAAAATATAAAGTGATAAAGCCCAACATACATAAATTAAATAAAGCCTTTGAAAGCAGAGTTAGGCTTGGCATTATGAGCGTGTTGATGGTAAACGACAGTGTTGACTTTAATACATTAAAAGAGTTGTTACAAGTTACAGATGGTAATTTGGCCAGCCACAGCAAAGCTTTAGAAAAAGAAGGATTTATACATATTAAAAAAGAGTTTGTCGGTAAAAAAACATCAACCACCTACAGTGCTACAAAAGTGGGTATAAAAGCCTTTGAAGAGCATATTGATGCCTTAGAAAAATTAATTAAAAAGATAGATTAAAAAAAATTTGAGTATTTACTTTGAAACACAAAGTACTTTATATTATTATAAAAAATAAAAACATGAAAACAAAAACACAACCCAACAAAACAATTGCAGTATTAATGCAAGTTCACGAAAAAATCTCCAACTTTTCGGCGCAAAAACTTGGACCAATTGTATTTAATTTTGGAACAAAAGAAAAAGCCTGGAATCTTAATACTTCTAAACTACTTCAATTTCCTGAAAAAAGTCTTGGTAAAGTCTTGGGCGAGTTTTTAAAACAAAACCGACTGGAGCCAATTGCCGGTGCCGAATCTCATGATGTATACCATGTGCTTTTTAATTACTCAACATCGTTTAAAGATGAAGTTGGATTACAATTTTTTTTACGTGGAAACGGTAAAACATCACTTGCTTCAATCCTAACATCTATTGGTGCTTGGTGTGTGCTACCAACTCAATGGAAGTATTTAAACGAAAGCTATACTCGTGGAAAAAAATGCGCTGATGTTTCTAAATTAAACTTAAAAGCATTGCTAATTGAAGACTTTGATAAAATTAAATTAGCTATAAATTAATAAAAAATACAGATTAATATGACAGAAGCAGCAACATCCGATTTAATAATTATTCTATTCCTTTTTTTTGGGGGATTGCTACTTTTTATAGGGTTTATTTTTATGAATGTTGTTTTAATCGTAAAATTTATTAGTTACATTTTATGGGAGGCTAAAAAAGAAAAGGATAAATATTTAAAATAATTTAGAAAAAAAATAAACTTATGAAAACCAACGACTATCTCTTAATTACTGCCACAGCGGCATACAGCTATTTGTTTTTTGAACAAAATGCAGGTATAAACTTTTTAATATTTAATGTACTATTAATAGTACTACTTGTTGTAAAAAACAGACAATTAATTACTCAAAAAAAATGGCTATGGGCTGCTGCAATGTCATTGTTAAGCAGTAGCTGTGTGTTTTTACACTCAAGTACATTAAGCATTATTGCAAACTGTATGTCGTTACTTTTACTTTCTGCATTTACGTTTAGTACAAAAACATCAAGTATATTTTCATTTTTGTTTTCATTGTTTTCAATGGCATCTTCGTTTGTATTTGTAATAATAGATGCTGTTACACGTTCTCAAAATAAAATTAATGGTGAGGTAACTTCTAAAAAAGGTTATAAACTTATTGCTGTAATTTTAGTTTTATTTGTTTGTATCCTGTTTTTTAATTTATACAAAAGTGCTAATCCATTGTTTGCAGAAAACACAAAATGGATAAATTTTGATTTCATTAGTTTTAGTTGGCTGTTTTTTACATTCGGAGGTTTTTTATTGGTCTATGCGCTTTTGTATCATAAAACAATTCCGGTAATAGAAACGTGGGAAAATAATTTATCCTTAATAAATACTAAAGATGCAAACGACTCTATAAAAAGAATTGAGACAGAACGGTTTTCGGGCATGTTACTATTTATGTTTCTTAATTTAATGTTGTTAGTTTTAAATTTTGGCGATATTTCATCTATTTGGTTTAAATCGTCATTACCAAAAGGAATTAGCCATTCAGATTTTGTACACAATGGTGTTGGCATGATTATTTTATCTATTATAATCGCAACAAGTTTATTAATGTTTTTGTATCGTAAAAATTATACTTCTACAAAATATTCAAAAGTATTAAAGCTGTTTATTTTAATGTGGGTGGTACAAAATTTAATAATGTTGTTTTCTACCGCATGTCGTAATCAAATTTACATAGAATCATTTAATTTTACCTATAAGCGTGTTGGCGTTTACGTTTGGCTTTTATTAGCAGCTATTGGTTTAATAATTACTTCTATTAAAATAATTAAAGAAAAATCGAACTGGTACCTTGTAAAAACAAATTTTGCAGTATGGTTTTCAGTATTAGCACTAAGTTCTACTATAAATTGGGATATTTTAATTACCCGTTATAACATAAGTAATAAACCTTTAAAAGAGGTTGATTTTTATTATTTATTTTCGTTGTCAGATGCAAATATACCTGAACTAATAGCTATTACAAAACATCGGGATTTTGAGTTAATTGATAGTCATTTAAAAAACTTTACAAACAATTATGACGAGAGATATAATCTATCGTATAAAACTCTTTTAAATGATAAAATAAATCATTACATAAAAGATTATACTAACAATTGGCAAAGTTTTGATTTAAGAGATGTGAAAATTACAAACAGTTTAATACAAAAAAATAATGAAAATTAATATCGTGCATAAACTTGTACTATTTTGTGTTGCATTAATTACAATACGCATTTATAAAACAGAACATTATTCGTTTTTATTTTTATTTTGGAATTTATTTTTAGCATACCTACCGTTGCTTGTTGCTAAGCAAATAAAAGCTAACGCATCTAAATTAAAAAAATTTATTTTTATAATATTCTCAGTATTATTTCTTCCAAATGCACCGTATATTTTAACCGATTTATTTCATTTAAAAAAGACTTTAATAGCCCCTTTGTGTTTCGACTTAATTTTAATATTAAGTTTTGCAATTGTTGGATTCATCTATTTTATTTCTGCCTTCGATTTAATTTTAATTGAAATCAAAAGAAGTTATTCTAAAAAAATTAATTTAATTGCAAAACCATTGTTATTATTGGCTTGCAGTTATGGTATGTATTTAGGAAGGTATTTGCGTTACAATAGTTGGGATATTATTTCGAGTCCTATTAATTTAGCAAATGGAATGATTAATTCGGTATTTAATGCTGATTATTACAAAGAAACGCTTTCAGTTACATTAACTTTTACCGTATTTTTATACTTATTATTTGAAATTTATATATCTTTCAAAAACAAATTGCAACAACCAAAAAATGAATTACTTTAAAAAACGTACACAAGCCTTTGGTTTTGCATTTAGTGGTTTGTTTGCGGCTTTTAAATCAGAATCACATTTAAAAATTCATTTGCTGGCAACAGCGGTAGTAATTGTCTGTGGGTTTTATTTTAAAATTAGTAAATCCGAATGGCTGGCAATAATTATTTGTTGCGGTGCAGTAATTGCTGCCGAGTTATTTAATTCAGCCATCGAAAAATTATGTGATGTAATCTCTCCACAACTAAACCCAAAAATAAAATTTATAAAAGATGTAAGTGCGGCAGCGGTATTGGTGCTTTCAATTGCATCGCTATGTGTAGCGCTAATTGTTTTTGCTAATTTTTTTTAATCCTTTTTAATCATTTGTTTAAAGTTAAATTTTAATAGGTATTTTGTTAACGATTCTAACGGCATCAAATGTTTATAAAAAGGGTATGTTCTCAATTTGCTGCTACCCCAAAGTGGTCATGTAAATTACTGCATTATTTTTTTATAAACGTATAATGCCTTAGAGATTAGAACAAAAATTTGTCTTATTAAAACAATTTAAAACAACCTATAGTTAGTACTCTCTAAATATTTTTTTATAAATATTTAAAAAATTACTCCTTTACAAACTTACTAGTTTGCACGCCACTATTACTTTTTAATTGAATTATATAAATTCCTTTTTCAAATAATTGTGAATTTATTTCAATTATATTATTTTGCTTGCAATTAAATATATTGCTGTATACTTCTTTTCCACTTACATCAAATATGCTACAATTAACAGTGCTCTCAATATTTAAAATTTTCACAAACAATTTATCTTCGGTTGGGTTGGGATATAAGCTAAATCCAAAATTTGAATTTCGCTTACGTATATCCGTTGTTATTGCGTTACAGTTTGAAGTACAAAATTTTGATACCATTCTTATATACGCGGCATTTGTATAAATACCTGCTTCGGTAATTGTCCAGCTATTTAAAGGCCAATCGTTATTAAAATCTTTATACGATTTCTGTATAGGCTGGTTTTGTGGGGGTGTAACATTTGTAGTGCATAATGCATTATTAGCGGCACTTCCGCAACCACCGGGGCAACATGCATCTAATGCGTAACCCGGGTTTGGTCCCCCGGGAATGTAACCTGGTGGTGGACCATAAGTAGATACTCCGTTTTCATCCCACAATGCGCTACCATCTAAAAACCATCCATTGTAAAATTGTTTTACATAATTTTCGGCACCTAGTTTTTTCATGTTACTTAAATATACTTTTGTATTTGGGTTTATGCCATGAAAGTAATGTAAATATCCACTTGCGGCGTTTATATAATTAGTAGCGTTTGCTGTATTTAAGTTGTATACTTTCATTGCCAACAACATATTACCTTGTTTAGATTTTGTTTGATTACTATTCCATGTATAATTACTGTTTGATAAATAAGCTCTGTAAGCATCTGTTTTATTGGTATAAGCTGGTAAATTATCTGCATTATTAGTTTGCATACTTTGCGTGTAGGCATTTAAAATTTGTGTTTTTACACTTGCAGTTGCACCCGGTATTTTTGTATAATATAAAACACCATCTTGCTCAGCCCCTTCAAATGGGTAAGCATAACTCCAACTTATTAAATGGATTGAATTTATATTAGCATCCACATAATTTTTATAAGATACCAATCCTGTTAAAGCGTATAAATAAACAGCACCCGTTAATTTTCGCATATCAATTTCGTATTGCGAAATTTGCTGTTCGCCAGCGGCTAAAACACCACTGTTACTAAACGTAATTGCGGGATGATTCATAGCCCATTGCCAAGCCTTTATAGCTCTGTTTTTTAAATTAGTAGCGTAAGTAATTTGACCAATAGCACTAAATTGTATAGCTGCCAATGCAAAGATATTTGCACCTGTTAAACTAGAGGCTGTTGTTGGCGGACCATAACGTCTAAATGTATTATCTACAGAAGGTGGACTTCCAGAACCTCCGCCAATAACACTTAATAGGGAACTATCAACACCTTGCATTTTTACAAGCCAATCAATTTCATATTTGGCTTCGTCTAACACATCCGGAGTACCATTACCCGATTCTGGTATGTTATAATCATCTTTCCACACATTTGGATTTTCTTCATAGCCCAATAATAAATCAATTAAAGTTGAATAGGAAAAGTTTACGTATTTATTATAATCGCCTGCATCGTGCCAACCACCAGATAAATTGCGAGAGGTAGAAATCACAGTATTACTGTACAATCTGCAATCAGCATCTTGCTGTGTACCTTGATGGCAAACACCATCTACATAACCTGTATCAATAAACGGAAACGATTTTGAGCTACCACAGCGCTGGTAATACAACATTCTTACGGCCGATTTTAAAACGTTATTATAAATGCAACTATCAATTTCAAACCGATACGATTTTACATTATTTGTAACATCGTATATATAATAAGAACCCGGTGAAGTAAAACTCGAAAAATTAAACCACCAAACTTTATCACCCGATTGTGCGTGAGTTGTACCCGAATTCCACGCTGTAAGCGAACTTGTAAATACAACAGAATTTGTTACCCAGCTTTTTACTTGATAATTTGCACCTGGCGAAAATGTTGCGGTATTATTGTAACCCGTTACAGGATTTGTAATAACGGCAATTTTTTCATCGTAAGGTTTGTACCCAAATTGGTCAACTTTAATAAATTCCGTAATTGTAGTTTGTGCAAAAATAAAATTACTACATAGTATAAAATAGAATATAATTTTTTTCATAGTATTAATTTTTTTAATTAAACTTTATTAAATTTAATGCTAATATTTCAAAAAACAAATTTTTAATGAATACTAAATGATTATGTTATTTTTGAATGATAGATTTTAAATTTTTTTGTACACTTTTAAAAAAATACTTTTTTACTTTAAAAACAGCTACGTTTTTGATAACAGAGCCTTAGCCTTAATGAGGATTGCAATTGCTATAATTATGATGGCAGATTTAATTATTAGAGCAAGCGATTTAACTGCACATTACACGGATGACGGAATGTGGCGTACAGAATTAATTAAAACGTTTGGTTACAGCACAGGTTATTGGAGTTTACATGCTACAAGCGGTAATTGTTGGTGGATAGTTTTTTTATTTACAATTCATTTTGTGTTTGCATTTTTTTTATTGGTGGGCTTTAAAACAAAATTTAGCACCCTTGTAGTTTGGTTGCTATTAATTTCGTTACACAATCGTAATTTATTTGTTTTGCAAAGTGGTGATGATTTATTGCGACTACTTTTATTTTGGGGATTGTTTTTGCCTTGGGCCAATTGTTATTCTATTGATTGTAAAAAATGTTTTGCTCCAAAAAAGCAGTCTGTTATTGCTAATTTGGGATATTTACTTTTAATAGCATCTGTTTATTTTTTTACAGTTAATTTAAAAACAAGTACAGAGTGGCATTCTGAGGGTTCTGCAATTTATTATGCTTTAAGTTTAGATCAAATGCGTTTACCAATTATGGGCAATTGGCTGTTTCAATATCCGGCATTAATGAGAGTTTTAACGTGGTTTGTGTTTTATGCAGAATTAATAATTCCTTTTCTAATTTTGGTTCCCGCCAAAAAAGGCTATATGCGCATAATTGCTTTTTGCTTAATTTTAATTTTACACATTGGTATTGGACTTACATTGTATGTAGGTTTATTTTATGTGATAAATATTGCTGTGGCAATTGCATTAGTGCCAAAATTTGTTTTGGATAAATTACAAACTAAATTTAAAAGCTATTATAAAATAGTTTTTCCTAAAACTATCCCTCTCGAGAGAGGGCAGGGAGAGGTAATAAAAAACAAACTATTTTATAATGGCTTTTTGTACAAATCTAAACGTATTGTTACATCTTATTTTGCGACATTAATAATTTGTTTGTGTTTAATACTTAATTTAAGTTCAATGAAATGGTTTAGTTATGAATTGCGAAGTGAATTTTATTACCCTATTAATATACTTCGCCTAAACCAATATTGGGGAATGTTTTCGCCTAGTGTTTTAAAAAAAGACGGTTGGTTTGTGTATTACGGAATTGATAGTGTTGGCAGGCAATGGGACTTGTATCAAAATGAAGATTACGTTAATTTTGAAAAACCTAAGCACATTGTAAGCATGTATAAAACCGACCGCTGGCGCAAGTTAGCCGAAAACATGCAAAGCGATAATTACACGTTTTTGCGTCCGCTTTATGGAAAATATATTTTAAAAACATGGAATAAAAACCATCCTAATAAAAAAATGTCTACATTAAATTTGTATTATATGACAAAGGAAAATTTACCTAATTATAAAACTACCATACCAATAAAAAATTTATATACCGTAAGCATTGACAATTAATTTACATCAAATAGTATCGTTTGTAAAACATTTTGTAACTGCAAAGCGTGGCGGACACAGTGTGCACTCACCCTTTGCATACACTTTGTGTGAGGAAGTTTTTAATAACACAAATAGTTTTTACGATTTTGAGAATTTAAATTCCATAAGAAATAATCTATTAAACAATGCGACTCAATTACAAATACAAGACTTTGGAGCGGGTTCAAAAACTTTTAAAAGTAATACACGCAAAGTAAATTCTATTGCTAAATATGGTATTAGTAATCCCATACAATCGCAAGTATTTTATAAACTCATAAATTTTTTAAATTGTAAAGTAAATGTAGAGCTTGGTACTTCTTTAGGATTAAATACTTTGTATTTAGCAATGGCTAATAAAAACGGCAGTGTAACTACCTTTGAAGGCAGTAAAGAACTTTCTCTTTTCGCAAAAAAATTAGCTGTAGATAATAAATGTGAAAACATAAAATTTATAAATGCAAGGTTTGATGACGCACTTCCTAATTTTTTTAAAGAAAATAATTTGGTAGATTTTTTTTATGTGGATGGAAATCATACATACGAAGCAACGCTTAATTATTTTAATTTAGCATTACAAAATAAAACAGTTGATTCTGTTTTTGTTTTTGACGATATTTATTGGAGTGCACAAATGACAAAGGCTTGGCAAGAAATAAAAAAAAACAAAGAAGTAACTTTAAGTATAGATACTTTTTATTTTGGGTTAGTATTTTTTAAGCCTGAGTTTAAAGAAAAAGTGGATTTGAAATTGTTTATATAGTTTTACTATTTATGAAAGCTTTTAGATTAATAAATACTGAAGATAACCGTTGTGCTTTTGAAGAAGGTACAGTGCAAGAAACTACATACATAAAAGTGAGCCATTTTTTTGTACAAACAAATATTGAAGAATACCAAAAACATGCACATCCTGCACCACGATACCAATACGTAATTACATTAAAAGGCAAATTAAAATTTACAGTTAGCGATGGCTCTTCGTTTATTATAGAACCTGGTATTTTGCTAATTGCAAACGACCTTAAAGGTGAAGGGCATACATGGGAAATACTTGAAGGCAATGAATGGCATAGAATGTATGTTGTTTTACCAAACCATGATTCACCCGATTATTTTAAAGTAAACGAATAGCTATTTAAAGCAAATATTTTTTCGCGAAATTAATTAGGTAAGTTTATACTAAACCATTCTTCTTGCGATTTTGCTTCAGAAGGGTCGTTTACTTTTTTTGCTATTTTTTTTTGAGCATTTACAACAGACGTAGTTACTATACTATGTGAGATAGCTTCGTTTTCTTTTATCCCTAACGATTTCATAAGCTCAATTATTTTTTGGGAACCAAATTGCTGAAACAAAGGCTCATCAAGTGATGCAAAAAAGCCAATAGATGAGTTATTTCCTTCGCACAATCCTTCAATTTCGGTAACAATACTTAGTTCGTAATCAAAGTGCGGATGATGTTCGGCAAATAAAAAAATTGGATTTTGTTTTTGTTGTATACTTTTACGCAAATTATTATTCACAAAATCTTTTTTTATATTTTTTGCATTTTGTATTATAAAATTCGAATTACTAAATAATGGTTGCAGCCTGCCAATTGTTTTTTCAAAAAAACATAATATAAAAATAACCGTTCCATCTAAACGTAATTTATTAACCTCATTAAAAAAACCAAAATCCGCCTCTCGCCTATTTATAAATATTCGGTCGTCAATGCGAATGTGTTTTTTTTTAAAGAATGAAAACATCGTAATAAAAATTAAGAACCTTTTAAGAGGTTTTATTTGAAAAATTTAAATCCTAATTCCAATCACACAAACATTCCTTCGGCTCCGCTCAGGATAAACTGACTCCGTTTGCTTTATATTCTGATTCCTATTACGCAAACGTCGTCAACCTGCTCTAAATCACCTTTCCATTTTTCGAAGGCTGAGTTTAATTGTTCTTTTTGTGTATCAAGCGGTAAATCACTCGCTGCCAAAAGCATATCTTGTAATTGCTTGTATTTAAATTTTTTGCCTTTTGGTCCGCCAAACTGGTCAGCATAACCATCGGTAAATGTGTAAATTGTATCGCCTTTTTGTAAATCAATGGTTTGTAACGTAAACGGTTTAGATTCGTCGTTATATTTACCCACGGGCATTTTATCAGCTTTATATTCAATTACCTCTTTATTACGAACCAACCAAAGTGGGTTGTTTGCTGCAGCAAATTCCAATTTATTATTTTCAAAATCATAGGCGCATAATACGCAATCCATGCCATCTTTACTTTCTTCTTCGCTACCTTCAGGGTTTAACGAATCAATAATTCCACGACGTACATTGTCTAAAATTTCGTTGGGTTTAACTATGTTTTTTTCTAAAATACTCTCGTTTAAACGCGAAATTCCCACCATGCTCATTAAAGCGCCTGGTACACCATGCCCTGTGCAATCTGCGGTGCACAAATAAAATATTTCTTTGTTACTACCTAAAGCTTTGTGCGCTTGAGCATAATAAAAATCGCCACTAACAATATCTTTTGGGCGATATAGAATAAAAAAATTTTTTGTTTCAGCTGCTGTTTCCATATTTAAAACTACTATTATTTTGTTAAATATATAAATTATTTAATCTGCAACAAAACATCTATTAACATTTTAAAATATTTGTTAATTGGTAATAACACCTGTTAATAATTATTTTTTGCTAACAATTTCTTAATACACTAAAAATCAAGCCTTTTATTAAAAAAAGTTAATTACTCCTTTTTTTGTTAATAAGCCTATTTTATTGGTATTTAAAGGCTATGTATATTAGTTAATTAAAGTTTTCAGAAGGTGTTTTTTAACTATTAACTAACCCCTACTTACCTATTTACTAAATAAAATGGCATTACAAGTAAACGTAAACGATATACTCTCTCAACTCTACCAAAACCGTGGGGTGGTTGAGTTTTTATTTGCTAATCGCGAAAATATTACGGTAAACGAACTCTTATCGCGCGAAGATATTAGTACCGAGCAATATCAAAAATTAAAATCACTTGATTTAGTATACGAATACGAAAGCGTGGTAAGCCTTAACGACGCCGTAGTGGCAATGTTTGAAGACTTTATGGAAATTGGAGAAGTAACTCCAGGCTTTATAAACGACTACATTAACGAGCTAAAACGCCACATTCGATTTTATCAGGAAGTACATGAACACCGCTTTTTACGTAGCATAAAAAAATATTTAAAACGCATAAATATTGCATTAACCCGCGAAATTATTAAGCTTCAAAAAAATGTAGATGATACCTATAAAAATGAAGCCAATTACCGAATTAAAATTCACAAACTAGAAGATTACAGAGAAAAACGTGACACAATTATTGATTTTATACGAAAAACAGAAGAAATCATAAGTGATACCCGCCAATTATTTGTTCATACCAACGATCAAGAATTATACGGCATCGTTAATTCTTTAAAAATTAATTTAATCGAAAATTTAGATTTTTTAATTGAAATACAGACAGACATTACCGATTACATTAATAAAATTCAGTTCCAGTTAGATGTGTATGTAAAAGCTCAGCGTTTAAAGGAAATTAAAGACCACGGAACCTTGCATTATCGCACCAATTTTAACGAGGTTATAAAAGATATAAATTCATTACGTTTTAACAATGTAAAAGGACCACGAACAAAAATTGCCATCGACTTTTTATTTACCGATGAAGGTCATATTTTATGTAAAAAAGTAGCTGAAAAATACAAACTATCGCGCTTAATGATGCGTGGCCTTGCCGGTAAATTACCAAGTAATTTTAAAGAACAATTAGTTGACCAACAAATAAAATTAGACGTAGAAAAATTGGTAGAACGTTTTTTAAATCAAACCAAATTAAACTTATTTGAATATTTAATTGATTACAAATTTCCAAAAACTGTTGGTAACGTTACATTTGAAGACAGACTTTCACTTTTTGTAGAAATTACAATGGAGTACCAAAATCAATTAGACTTTAAATACCGATTAAACTATCATGATTATTTAGATAACGAAAAAATAAAAAAACGATTAGGATACACACTGATATTACCATTAAAAAAATAAAATTCTAAGCACTAAACTCTTATACCCATTAACTATTCCCTATTAACTAAAATATGAACGAAATAGATTATAACCTCCCAAAACAAACCCACGATATTTTCGCCATTTTGGCGCGTGGGCATTTTATTAGTAGCAACGGCAGTAAAGATAATATGGGCAGACTGTATGACCTCATTAATAATCCTGAAAATTTTGATAGGCTTCAAGCTTATTTTAATGTTATTCGTTACAATATCGAACGAGGAAATAATTATTTTTATTTCTCTCGCCTTAACGAAGCCAATAGTTTAATAGAACAAAAATTAGAAACGTTTGAACGATATATTGATGTAATTGATTTATTTGCCAGCATGGATAATAAAATTACAATTGGTTCACGGTTCCGCCCCAGCGAAATTGCCGAAGAATGTAATGCCAATGTGCGTTTAAAACAAAAATTACAAAAAATACCAATGTACCGCAGCGAAACCCTTTTAAACAAAGTACGCGACATTTGTAATTTAATGACCCGCGATAGTTTTTTAGAATTAGAAGACGAACAAACCGAAAGCTATAAAGTATTAGATGCCTACACGTATTTATTAGACATGATAAACGCAATAAGCATTTATGAAGAAACAACAGGAATGGATACGAATAGTAGTGGAATTATTTTGAATTAGTTTTTAGTTATAAGTGTTAAATTTTTAATAAAAATATAGCGCTATTAAATACTAAAAACTAAACATTAAAAATTAAATTAAAAGATGGAAAACACAAGAATATTAAACAGAATTGTACAAATAAATATATCGAACGTAAAATACGCCGATATTGAACTAAGCGGAAACACTTGCTTTGTAGGAACTAACAACTTTGGTAAAACATCGTTGCAACGTGCAATTTTATTTTTTTACAGTGCTAACAGTCGTGGACTTGGTATTGCCCAATCGCAAAAAAGTTTTGAAGAACATTATTTTCGATATGAAAATTCGTATTTAATATATGAAATAGCCACCGAAGAAAAAAACTTTTTTGTAATGGTATATCGCCATAATAAATTAGTGTTTCGTTTTGTAGATTCGCCTTACAACCCCGATATTTTTTTAAATAGCAACGACGAGGCTATGAAAATAAAGGAAATAATTTCTAATCTCGAAAAACAAGGCATTTATGTTTCTAACCAAATTGATACGTTTGAGCGTTACCGTAATATTATTTTTGGGACTGAAACTGACAAACAACTTTCTAAATTTTATTTATTAAAAGGAAATGAAAAATATCAGAATATTCCTAAATCTATTACAAACGTATTTTTAAGTTCTAAAAGCAGTATTGATAGTCGCTTTATAAAAGATTTTATTGCCAACTCATTAACGAATGAAAATTCATCTATTAAATTAGAGCAGGTGGAGCGACAGTTACGACAGTTTAACGAAAAGTACACTGATATTGAAACCTATGTAAAAAAAGAAACTACGCAGTTAATTGAATTGATTGATAAAAAATACGATCAGGTGCACATGCTAAAAGGCGCGCAAATGGAAATGGCAGACAAGCTGGGAAGCAGTCTGCGTTTTGCCGAAACACAAAACGAATCCATTCGCGATGCGGCAAAAAAGAAAGAAGAAGAATTAGAGATTTTAACCAACGAACACGAAGAACAGTTATTTACAATTAACGAAAAACAAAATAACATGCGCGAAGAGATTGGATTTTACGATCGTACCATTCGCGATGCGAATAAAAAATTAAAAGAATATAAAGACAAAAATATTGACGAAGCTGTTGAAAAAAATAATGAGCGAGAAAAGTTACAAGTTGAATTAAATATTGCTCGACGCGAATACGAAAGTTTAACAAGCAACGTAGCAAATATCGAATTAAAATATTCGTCATTAATTGAACAATTACGAAATGATAAAGCCGCATACGTTAATAAAATAAACTCACGCACCAGCGAAATGTTTAACCATTACAACGAATTACAATTATTACAAAAAAACGAATTTAATAAGCGTGATGCCGAATTAAAACAAAAACGTGATGAAAGTGTAAACGAATTGTCGCAAGAAGTTACTGCTAAACAAATTGAATTTAATGAATTAAAAAGTGAAGAAAAAGTAATTCGTACCACTCGTTTTTACGAGCAGGAAATTAAAAATTTAGAAAATGAATTAGCCGAATTACGTGCCGTTAGTTACAAGAATAAAAGCGAACGTGCCATAAAACAAAACATGGTGCAAACCATACAACGCGAGTGGGAAAATTTAGAAACCAAATTAAAAACAAGTTTATCTAGTCACGTTAATCAAACCAATAACGAAATAATAAAACTTAAAAACGAAATAAAAGAAATCGAAGGAAAATTAAATGTTCAGCACGATGCGTTTTATGGTTTTTTGGAAAAAAATGTAAAAAACTGGCAAAACACTATTGGTAAAGTAGTGAATGAAAAATTATTATTTAGAACCGATATAACACCCGAAGTTAAAGAAGCCACAGCCAGCACACTTTACGGCATTAGTTTAAATTTAGAAAATGTAGAAGTTGTTTCAAAATCGATTGAAGAATATCAATTTGAAAAAAACGAACGTTCGGCACAAATTCGGGATTTAGAAGAGTCGCTTGCAAAATTTCAAACAGCCAATACCGAAGAAAAAATGTTGGCAGCCGATAAATTTGGCAAACAATTAGGTGAATTTAAAGAAGATTTAAAAGTATTAACTTATAGTTTAGAATTAGCAGATAAACGCGAACAAAAATTACACATAGAATTAGAAGATTGGAAAATGAAGGCCGGTGGCGAAGTTGAAGAATCTTTAACAAGCAACCGCCAACGTTTAAATATTATTGAAGAAGAATTAGCCATCTTAAATAAAAAGAAAAATAATTTATTGAACGATTTTAATAATCAGTTTGATAAATTAAAAATATTTAACGACGAACGTCTAGCCGATTTAAAAGAACGTCAGGAAACTGAGATTAGTGAATTAGAAGTTGAGAAAAAAAATCAGGTAAAAGAATTTGAAGCTAAGGAAGACGAACTAAGCAAAGAAAAGGAAACTAATTTTAAAAGCAAGGGAGTTGATGCGAAGCAATTAAAAGGTGTAGAAGGGCGGATGAAGGAATTGCAGGAAGCTTTAAAAGACATTGAACAATACGCACAAATTGTAAGCGATTATTTAAAAGACAAGCGCGAAAAATTTGATAAACTTCCAGATTTAATACAAAAGAAAGAAGAATTTGTAAAAAGTAATAACGACTTAGCTACGCAATTAGACGAGAATACACGCAAGTTTAATTTAAAACGCATGGAATTAAATAAACAAAAACGTGCGTTTGACGAGGAGTTAATTGAGTTTAATAACGGTGTTAGTTTTTTTAGCAACAACTTTCGTGAAACCCCAGTTTATAACAAATACGCCGATATTATTGAACGCGCCGAACCTAAACGCAGCAATTTTAATATTATGGAATTGTGTACACAATTACTAAAAAACGATTCTCATTTTAACGAGGAATACGGAGCTTTTCAACGTTTTGTAAACGAATTTGCCGGTAAATTTAAAATAGATAACCACTTTAATTTTGTTATTCGCAATGATGCTACACAAGGCGAGTACGAACGTTTCGCGCAAAATTTACGTTCATTTATTAACGAAAACAAAATTGAATTAAGTATTGCCGAAACCGCTACACAAATTGGTTTGGTTACTGATAGTATTGCTACCAAAGTAAAAGAGCTTAGCGGACAAAAAGAAAAAATACAACATATTATTACCTTAATTGCCGAAGATTTTAAAAAAGCTGAATTTGAAGAAAGTAAGTTAATTGAATTTATTAAAATTAAGATTGAAGAAAGTGATAACAAAGTTTACAAACTTTTAAAACGAATTGAAGAATTTAGAGAAGAGCACGGCTTAGTTTACAACGAAGGTTTGTTTAACACCGATTTTGCAACTGGACAAAAACGCGAAATTAGCGGACGTGCCGTAAAATTATTAGAACAATTGCGCAGTGCTATTAAAGAACAAGAGCAGGAAGAAATTCGTTTACAGGATTTATTTGAATTAAAATTCAACATTAAAGAAGGTATGAACGAAACCGGCTGGACGCATAAAATTGACAGCATTGGCAGCACAGGTACCGACATTTTAGTTAAAGCGATTATTTACATTACCTTGTTACATGTATTTATAAAAGAAAGTAGCCACCGCAGCAGCACTGACTTTAAGGTACATTGTATTATTGACGAGGTAGGGCAAATTAGTGCCCACTACCTTCGCGAATTATTACGTTTTGCCAAAAACCGAAACATTATGATGATTAACGGTTTACCAAACAAATCAGGCTTAGAAGCACATTATAAATACACCTACCAATTCCGTAGAGAAGAAGCGGGGAATGTGCGTATATTTCCTAGTATTGTAACTGAGGTTGAGGCGTAAATATTAATGCGTTTTTGGCGGATAATTATCTGTAATCCTCCAGGCGGAATTATTTGACAAAACTCGATGTTTTAACCGTTATAACCGCCTTATTTAACTTTAAAAGCTTCGACAATTATTAAGCCCTATAACAAAAAAATCGTATTATTACATTGGTAAATATATAGCAAATGGCAACACTACTTTTAAATACCGGTACAGCCTCATACAATGAATTAATTTCAAATGGTCGAACATTTCATGTGCCTCCTTACCAAAGAGATTATTCATGGGAAAAAGAATATTGGGAAGACCTATGGATGGATATACTTGATTTACCTAAAGAAAAATACCATTACATGGGGTATTTAGTTTTTCAAGAAGATAATAGTAAAATTAAAACTTCATTTATTATTGACGGACAACAAAGATTTACGACATTAAGTATTTTGTGTCTCTCAGCAATAAGACTTCTAAAAGAATGGGGCGACAGTGGAATTGATAAAGGGAATAATGAAACTCGTATTGTAAAACTTACAGAGAAATTTCTTGGAAATTTTTCTACTTCTAAACTTACTATAACTCCAAAATTAATTCTTAATAAAAACAACGATGACTTTTATAAAAGCTATTTATTAAACCATAGAAAACCACCAGCTATTGGTAAATTAAAGCCATCTCAGAAAAGATTATGGGGCGCGTATGAGTATTTTTATCAAATGCTAAAAGAAAAAATCGTTACTAAATCGGGTACGGAGCTTGCAATTTTAATTGATGATGAAATTTCTAATTCTTTAATATTTACAACCATTAATGTTAGTGACGACTTGAATGCATATAAAGTTTTTGAAACACTTAATGCAAGGGGGGTTAAATTATCACCTTCCGATTTATTGAAAAATTATTTGTTTTCAAAGGCGTTTGAGTCAAGTGGCACTGAATTGGAAGAAACAGAGCGTAGGTGGCAAAGCATAAATGACTTCTTAGGAAAATCAGACTTACCAACCTTTTTAAGGCATTATTGGAATTCGAGATATGAACTAGTACGGGTTTCAAATTTATATCGAGTAATAAAAAGTACAGTTAAAACACCTGAAAACGTTTTTGATTTACTAAATGAATTAGAGCAATTGGCTCCTATATATTCTGCTTTTGAAAACCCCGCTGACCCAATGTGGAATAATGAACAGAGATCGTTTATCCGTTCAATGAACCTATTTGGCGTCTCAACTTGGCATTCTTTAATGTTAATTGCAAAACAGAAATTTTCTGAAGAAGAGTTTACAAAATTGTTATATGAATTGAACGTGATTACATTCCGATACAATGTTATTTCTGGTTTACATACAAATGAAATTGAAGTTGCGTATAATAAATTATCAATTAAAATTTTTTCTGGTGAAGTTTCTAAAGCATCTCATGCATCAGAAAATCTAAAATCCATTTATGTTGCAGACGATGGTTTTGCACAAGCATTTTCAACAAAATTGCTAAGTACAAAAAGAAACAAAAATCTTGTTAAGTACATATTAGTGGAGCTCGAAAATACAATTGCAGGAACAGATAATCAGTTTGAAGACGCTACATCTACTATAGAACATATTCTTCCGGAAAATCCTTCATCTGAATGGGAAACTTTCTTTCCGTCTGACGAGCAGGAGGAATATATTTATTTAATTGGTAACTACACTTTACTTGAAGATACAATAAATAAAAAAGCAAGTGATAAACTTTTCTCAGAAAAATTACCATTGTATAAAGCATCAGTTTACAAAATGAGCAAAGATGAATTAAATTATACTGAGTGGACGCCCATAATTATTAGAAAACATCAAGCCAAAATGGCAAAATGGGCGTGTAATACATGGAAAAGTCATTTTATTCAAAACACAAACAAAAAGATCTAAAATTTATAAAGCAATACGCTCGCCAGGCTACATAATAAAACTTATATACCACATAATATTTACTGAAAATAATAACCTAAATCATAAAAAATGAAAACAACCCTTAAAGTCCTAATAATTTTAATAGTTGCATGCAGTTTTACCTTTTTAAAAAACGATTGCGACACTTTAGTTTTTTTTAAAGAAGGCGCACAATTAACAATGACTTCTTATAATGATGACGGAAAATTAACTGGTACAACTAAAACAATATACTCTAAAGTTATTAAAAACGCAGATGGAGCAACAGTAACAGCTAATCAAGAAAATTATAATAAAAAAGGGAAATTAGATAGTAAAAACGAATTTACAATTAAATGTATAAAAGGCACTTTATTTTTTGATATGAAAATGATGCTAACCGAAGATCAGTCTAAAAATAATAAAGATTTTGAGATGACTGTAGAGGGTGCCGATAAAGAAATACCCACAAAATTTGTGGTGGGTAGCATATTAAAAGATGCCAATATCACTATTACGTTTAAAACTAAAGAAGGTGCCGAAGTACCCCTTTCTAAAATAAATTTTAAAGTTACCAACCGTAAAGTTGAAGCAAAGGAAAGTATTACGACCCCTGCCGGCACTTTTGAATGCTACAAATTAACCGAAAATGTTGAGATGAAAACCTTATTTAGTTTTAAGGTAAAATCAATTAATTGGTTTAGTTTAGAGGCAGGCAATGTTAAAACCGAAAGCTATAAAGAGAATGGGAAATTTATTAGTAAAACCGAATTAACAGAAATTAAAAAGTAAGTAATTAGCTAATTTTACTTTCTTCACAACTTCCTACTCAAAACTCTTTCAAATTTTCAATATTATCTTACCTATTGCTTTTAACTTAGTTGTTTAAACTGTAAATGAAAGCCATTAAATATCCGTTAAAAAAAACTCTATTGTTAACAGTGTTTTTTTTCGTGGTATTAATATTATTTTCTTCGTTTTTTATTATTGCCGAAAATTTACAAATTCGTATTTATACTAATTTAAAATTAAACGCTTTGCAATTAAATTCAAATGCGGGTATTTATAAAATATTGGCTGACGGCAGTTTAATTGCAGAAACCAAAGGTGAATCAGTTTTTAAATTTAATTTAAAAGGCGACAGTATTGAATTAAAACAAAACGATACGTTTTTAGGAACGTTTAAATACATAAAATTTAGCGGTGATGATTTAAGTGAATTAAAAATAAAAATCATTAACCCTGATAGAAAACCACGCACGTATCAAAACAATTTAAGTTTTAGCGTTAACGATGGCTACATTCGTATTTTAAACGAAGTAATAATAGATAATTATATTGCAGGAGTTACCGAAGCTGAAGCCGGAAGCAAATCTACTTTAGAGTTTTACAAAGTACAATCGGTATTAGCTCGCACATTTGCTTTAGCACACATTAACAAACATGTAATCGAAGGCTTTAGTTTATGCGATCAAGTGCATTGCCAGGCTTATTACGGCAAACCAAAAGATTTAAGTATTTATACTGCTATTGAAGAAACAAAAGGCAAGGTAGTAGTAGACGAAAATTTAAATTTAATTATTGCTGCTTTTCATAGCAACAGTGGTGGACAAACCGCTAACAGTGAAGATGTTTGGGGAGCAAAAACATCATATTTACGCAGTGTAAACGATAGCTTTAGTATTAAAATGCCAAATAGCAAATGGGAACGTAGAATGCTAACCGATGATTGGTTAACCTATCTAAAATTAAAACACAACTACCCTATAGAAAAAGAAGATGCAAAAAGCGCTGCCATAAATTTTACACAAATCCAACGTAAAATGTTTTTAGAATGTAATGCCAGCAAAGTGCCTTTAAAAAATGTACGTACCGATTTGCAATTAAAATCTACTTATTTTACCATTAGCCCAATAAATAAAGATAGTATTATTTTTAAAGGACGTGGCTTTGGTCACGGACTGGGTATGTGCCAGGAAGGCGCTATGCGTATGAGTAAATTGGGTTATAAATATCCTGAAATTATTAGCTTTTATTACCGAAACATTCAATTAATTGATTTACATAAACTCAGTTTTTTTAAAGACGAATAGCACTCATTTTTTAGAAAGATCTCATAAAATTTTGCTTAAAAGTATGTTTGCGTTAAATTGATAGGCTTGTATGAAAGATGATTTTGGCTGTTCGCGAAGCGCTTAAATCATGTGGCTTTATTACAAAAAAAACTTTAATAAAATTTATACAAGCTTGATTTTTTTGTTACTTTTTGTATTAAGATAAAAAGTAAACAAACTATTTATCCCGCCAACTATTCTCGCTCAAAGGCTTATTAAAACCTACTAAATAGTAAGCTGTAAAACCACTAAAAAATATCAATAAATGAAAAAATACAGCTACTCTGTAACCACAAAAATAAGTAGCGGTTTTATCTAACGTAATTAAAAAAGTGGGCAAGCTTAAAGTAACTGTTAGCGTAAAAATTAGCAAGCACACTGCCAAACATTCAAAATTACGAAAGGGAAAAGCAAGTAATTTTTTATACCATTTTAATTTTATACCCCAACTATGTATTAAATAATAATTACCATAAACTGTTTTAGCAAACAATACAAAATTACCCGTTGAGTTTTTTGAAAAAAATGATTTTTTTTCGCCCATAATTTTAAAATCTTGTAAATCCTTTCCTTGCTTGCTATTTAAAGCATCAATTTTTAACAAAGCTTCGTAAGGCATATCTAATTTATAATTTTTAATTTCTAAAAACTTTAAACGAAGATTAATACATATTTTTTTTATTGTTTTTGGACTGTATATTAAAGTTTGGTCAATATCCGCTTCGTTTAACAACGCAAACGTATCATTATAACTTTTTAAATTGGTTAAAATTGTTTCGCCACTGTATAAGCTATCTGAATAAATTTTGTTTACCTCGCTAATAAGCACATCTTCTCGTTGAGTTGATTTAACTTTTAATTTTATTAATTCGTTTTGAATATTTAAATCTGCGAACATTCTGAAGTAAAACAAGTCTAATTTACAAAAGTTTAATTTTAAGCGGTAAAAATGCTAATAAAATTCTGTTAATTTGTAGCCTAATGAACTATCAAGAAAAAACTGAACTTATAAACTATCTCACTCAGTTTATTTCAGATAAAAGAAAAGAGCGTTTTGATGAAGTTATACAGCACCGCACCAATCACTTGCACATTGTTTTAGAAAATTTATATCAGGCTCACAACGCTAGTGCAGTAGTACGAAGTGCCGAAAGTTTTGGTATTCAAAATGTACATTTTATCGAAAATAAAAATAGCTTAAAAATTAGTGTAGATGTGGCAATGGGCAGTAGCAATTGGTTAAGCATACATAGGTATAACTCAAACGAAAATAATACAAAACAAGCTTTAACAGAATTAAAAAACCAAGGCTATAGAATTGTGGCTACAACGCCTCATACAAACGCTTGTACTATTGAAAAATTACCCATTGATAAAAAATTAGCATTAGTTTTTGGAACGGAGATTGACGGCATTAGTGAAACCGTAACTGAAATGGCAGATGAATTTGTAAAAATACCCATGTATGGCTTTACCGAAAGTTTTAATATAAGTGTTTGTGCGGCTTTATGTATGTACGAATTAACAACCCGTATTCGACAACAAGTACCAAATCATTTTATATCAGAACAGGAAAAAACAGATGTGTATTTGCAATGGCTTAAAACCAGCATAAAAAACAGTAAGGCTTTGGTTGAAGATTATTTGGGAAAGATGCGGTGATTGTTTGTATGGGTTTGCAACCTTGCGCCGTTTTTTGCGAATTTAAGTTATGTATTTGCGCATTAACAAGCAAAAAAATGATCGCAAGACTTCAGTTAGCCATTGGCATTTGCTTTTATTTTTTTCTCTAAAAGTCCTTTCACGTTATTTGTCCATTCATTTTTTAGAATGCTTAATACAATTGCATCTCTTCTCGTTCCATCAAGTCTGCCGCTCATACTGCGAAGTATACCCTCAACTGAACAGCCAATACTCTTCATGGCAGCAACGCTTCTTTCGTTTGTTGCGTCCGCTCTGAATTCTACACGCTCAAATTGAAAATCTTCGAATAGAAACTTTAGTAATAAAAATTTACAACTTTTATTTAAACCCGTTCCTTGAAATTGTTTACCATACCATGTGAATCCAATTTGTAGTCTTTTATTTGATAGTTGAAGATCACACAATCTTGTCATTCCAGCGTATTTGTTTTCACGTTTGTCAAATACTATAAAAGGATATTCTTTTTTTTCATCCCTTGCCTTCAAAGCACCATTAAAATAATTTATAAAGAAATCTTTTTCTTGAGGTCGAACGGAATAGTATTTCCATAATTCAGGCTCGTTTGTAGAAAAGCCCATTAATTTGCTAAGATCAATCTTGGCTAAAGGTCTAAGTAAAGCATATTCATTTTCTAATATGTAATCTGTCGAAAAATTAAATATGTCTGCGGGTTTTGTCATAATAGTGTTTTATGTTGAGTGTCTTGCTTGCAGCTAACTTGCAGATAAGTCTTTATTTTTTATCCTCTCCCTTTTTCTTAACCTTTGTTTCCTTAGGTTTATCAGCCGCTACTTCATGCGCTTTACAAACTTTACAAGGCTCGTAACCATCTTTTTTTGCTGTTGCTAATTCTATTCCTTTTTTACCTGTTTTTACTACACTGCAATTTTTTGCGTGATATTTTTTTCCGCTTTCGGTTACATAAACAGTTTGTGCTGTAAGTTTTGTAAAACCAAGTGCTATAAATAAAATAAAAATAAAAAGTAAGTTTTGTTTTTTCATGGTGGTAATTTTTAAAGAGTTAATTCAAATTTAATATTTAAACACAATTTTCACAAATTTTCACTAACACAAATTTTAAATTATTATTATAGATTTGTGTCAATTCGTGAAATTAGTGTCTAAAATAAAAATATAGTCTTAAAAAATGCCATCTCTATTTTTACTCCGCGGTTTACCGGGATCAGGCAAAACAACCCTTGCAAAACAATTAAGCGAAAATGGCAAATATCCCATTTTTTCGGTTGACGATTATTTTACAGAAACTAACGGCAATTACAATTTTGAGTATGACAAAAACTATTTAGCCTACAAACAATGCGAAGAAAATACAATAAAAAGTATGCTCGAAAAAGTTGAGAAGATATTTATTCATAACACTTTTACATTGGATTGGGAAATAGAACCTTATTTTAAATTAGCCTCAGATTTTAATTACACCGTATTTGTTGTAACCGTCGAGAATCGTTACGCAACTAAAAATATTCACCAGATAACTGACGAACAAATTAAAAAAATGGCCGAAAAATATAAGATAGTTTTATTTTAGATGTTGCCACAGATTAGATTGATTAATAGAAATTATCTTTTTAACTCTCGTCATTTAGGGGTACGAAGCAAACTATAAAAACTATTGAGATTGCTTAGGCAAAAAACCTCGCAATGACTAATAAATTATAGCGTCTTAGCTTTATATCCTCAAATGATAATTTAAATCTGTGTAATTTGTGTAATCTGCGGCAGATTCTTAGAATTTTGATTTGCGGTTATTTGTTACTTTTACAATTAATTATGGCTTTAAATTTAAAAATATTAGGCATTCGAAGTTTAAGTGCTGTTGTGTTTGTAATAGTACTTTTAGGAAGTGTGTTGTGGAATTACTATTCTTTTACCATTTTCTTTTTTATTGTATCGTTAATTGGTTTAAATGAATTTTACAAAATTTCAGAAAAACTAGGCGCTAAGCCATTTAAAATGGTAGGTTATAGTTTAGCAAGTATATTGTATATATCATTTTTAAATTTTGACTATCTGGCACTTGTTTTTAAAAATGCTGAACTGTATAAAAATGTAATTGTAATTATTTTTCCTTTTATACTATTAATAATTGCACTTTTTAGTAAAAACGAAAAGCCAATTAACGATTTACTATACACAGTTGTAGGTATTTTTTACGCTGTTATTCCTTTTGCACTGCTTCATCAATTTGTCATTTTTAAAAATGAAGTGTTAGATGATTATCAACCTTTAATTTTAATAGGAATTATATTTTTAATTTGGAGCAACGATACCTTTGCTTATTTAGGCGGAAGTTTATTTGGAAAACACAAACTAATTGAAAGAATATCTCCCGGTAAAACCTGGGAAGGAACTATTTTTGGCATACTGGTAACTTTTGCGATTAGCTTTTTAATAAAATTTTATTTACTAAAAACGTCGGGTAATTTATGGCCTATGTTGGGAATAGTTGTACCCATTTTAGCCACCATAGGCGATTTGGTGGAAAGTATGTTAAAACGCCAAGCAGGGATAAAGGATAGCGGAAATATAATGCCGGGTCACGGTGGCGTATTAGACCGTTTTGACAGTCTGATTTTTGTAAGCCCTTTTGTGTATGTGATTTTTAGGTTGGTTTGACAATAAATAATTTTATGCTAAAAACAACGTTAAGCCGCATTGCGAACATATTGCTTAATTAAATTTAAATCTTTTTGTTTAAGATTTTTTTCATCTTCAATATCAAAATCATCTTGTAAGCCTAACCAAAATTTAGCTGAGTTACCAAAGTATTTAGATAACCTTAGAGCTGTATCGGCGGTAATGCGACGATTACCTTTAATAATTTCGGAAATACGAGTTTGTGGTATTGAAATTTCTTTTGAAAGGCGATAAGCACTTATTTCAAGTGGAATTAAAAATTCTTCTTGTAATATTTCTCCCGGATGAATGTTTTTTAATTTTTTAGGCATATTTTTTATATTTAATGATAATCTATTAACTCAACATTGTAGGCATTACCATTTTCCCAAGTAAAAATAATGCGCCGCTGGTCGTTAACTCTAATGGAATAAAAATCTTTCATATTGCCTTTTAATTTTTCGAGTCTATTAAAAGGTGGAATCATAAGGTCTTTTATGTCTATAGAGTTGTTAAGCATTCTTAATTTTCGTCGAGTTGTTTCTTGTATTTCGGCAGCAAATCCTTTTACAAATTCCCCATTCCACATTTTTTGGGTTGTTTTATCGCCAAACGAAACAATCATACTATCTTTTTACGTTACTAACGTTAAAGGTAAGTAAATAATTTAATTTTAGCAAATTTTTTGTAAGCCCTTTTGTATATATAATTTTTAGGTTGGTGTGAGATTTTATTATATATAAAATATTATTCAGAAATATTTAATGCTTGTCTCAAAAACTTATTAGGTTGAAAGTCTGCTCCACAATAACTCTCTTTGAAACTTACCTTTTTCTTTTTAGAAGAAAGAGTAAATTTATGAGAAAGTGTACAACCGTGTTTAACATTAAGTCTAATAGCAGAACTAAAAAGACCACCAAATTTTATAATCTGATTTTTGTTAATGTAAGTAATGGAAGTGTATTTATTATAAATCTCTTTAATCGCAAAACTATCAGTTGATTGTTTATATATTTTAAATAAGTCGTACCCCCTCCCCAACAATTTTTAGTTTGTATTTTAAACCAAATTGTATCAGATTGTAATATTTTATTCACTTTACGGTCTGCAGTCGTTTGTCTATTTAGATTTAACTGCCCCAATAATATAATATGAAAAAGTAGTATTATTTTTATGAGAATTACTTTTTTCATTATATTTTATCAATGGTTTGTAGAAGGCAGATAGCCACTGTTTTTTTCACCCTACAACTTCAACGAATGCACCCTATGTATAGGAATTACAACACCTTGTTTTAAAATAACTCTTTTATCGGTTACGCCCCACACTGTAGTATCTACAACCTTGCACGATGTATCGTCCTCAAAATATATTCTAATTTTAGTGTGTTCTAAATTACCTAAGGATAAAGCTCTATCTAATTCGCCTCGACGTTCATTTATTTTTTCCTCATCCGTTAAAACCTCCGTTGATGGAAATTTTAAATTTTCAATTTTTTCTTTTTCTATTGTTTCAAATCCAGATAATACCATAGCACATTTATTTTAAATTAAAACTAATATAATAAAACGAAGATTTTTTAAAAAGGTTTCAAAATGTTTATAAATTCGTTTCTTTTTTCAGTATTGTGAATAACTCCGCAATTTTTTGACTCCCAATCCTATATAAAAAACCACTACTATCTGTTAGTTCTACAAAATTGCTGCCACTCGTATAAAATCGTATAACGCCTTTGCTGTGTAGATTATAAACCCCTCTTTTAAAATTTATTTTTTTATAGCGGCTTTTTCTAATAGAGGTTATATTTTTTAAATCAATTTTTACTTTTCGCGATGTCCAAAAGCCCTCCAAAACAATATAACCAGTATATACCTTGGTATGAATGTGTAAAATATAGGTTAAAGCAGTTGAAAAAACAATAATGCTTATGCCTAAAATAAAAAAAAGCAAACCCGAATCACTAAAATTATGTATAGGATAGGAACCAATTTTAAAAAGCGCCAACTCCACAGGTAGCGGATTTTGACTCCAATAATAGCCCACAAAACAAAATAAGGCTAAACCCGAACGTATTACTATGCTCAGTCGGTTATGACCAAGGTATTGTTTTTCTACAAATATGGGTGTTTCGTTACTCAATAGTACTTATTTTTAATAGTGTTTTTGATTGTAGTTTTGCTCTGTAACGTTCGTCGCTACGGTAGCCTATTACCCAAATAATTTCGTCGTTTCCGTTTACAAGCAATTTACAATTTTCTTTTTCAAAAACGTTTAATTTAGCGTCTTTAAAAAAATTGCTTAATAATTTAAATCCTTTCATACCAAAAGGTTTAAACTTATCCCCTGTTTTTTTTGTGCGAATAGTTAGTGGGAAAATAAGTTGTTTGGTATCAATTAATAATTCGTTTTTACTTACTTCCGATGTCACACTGAGCCTTGTGCTGAGCGAAGTCGAAGTAGGAGTTGAAGTGAAGACTTCAACTTTAAAAATTTTTATTTTTTTAAATTCGGCTAAAGTTTTAATTTTAATATCATTAAATGCGTAGGTTGCTAAGCCTGTCGATGCTATTTTCTTAATAATAATTTCATTTCTATCAATAGTTAACTGATGTGTTTTTGATTTGAAAATTTTTCCAACCAACCCATTTTCTATAATATTTATTTTTATATCTTCTGCCTGAGAAGCATTATATCCTAAAGGATTTATAATAAAATATAGTATTGAAAAAAAATGTTTTTCCGCTCTTAATTTTAGTTTATTAATATAAATTAAATCATTTTTATCGTTTACTAATTGCGACTTTTTTTCTCTTAAAAAATCGTTCACAATTTCTGCCTCCTGCTTAAAAATATTAGAGTTTTCGATAAAGGTGCTTTCAATTTTCGGATTTAATTTTTTAAGTTTTGGTATAACATTTAATCGCAAAAAATTTCGTTCGTATTTATCGTCTAAATTACTTTTATCTAACCTAAATTTTAATTTGTTTTGTTTAATGTAAGCATCAATTTCTTCACGGTTAAAATTTAAAAGTGGACGAATAATTTCTCCGTTTTTTTCCTTAACACCAATCAAACCCTTTATTCCGGTACCGCGTAATAAATTTATTAAAACAGTTTCAATAGTATCGTTTGCATGGTGGGCAGTTAAAACATAATCAAAATTTTTATCTTTTAATAATTTTAAAAACCAAGTATAGCGCAATGTACGTGCCGCCATTTGTATGCTAATTTTATTGGCGATACAATATTTTTTCACATCAAACTGTTCGGTATAAATTTTTACATTCAATTTTTTCGCTAATGAAAGGCAAAAATTTTCGTCGGCATCACTTTCTTTTCCTCTTAATTTAAAGTTGCAATGTGCTAATTCAAAATTAAAGCCGTCTTCTTTTAAAAGATGGGCCAAAGCTACAGAATCTGCACCACCACTTATTGCTAATAGTAATTTGTGATGCGAATTAAATAGATTATTATTTATTATGTATTTTTTAAATTTTTGTAGCACTAAACAAAGTTAAAAACAATTTTGCTTACTAAACTATTGCGTATTAAATTTGTGCTATGAGTAAACAAGTAACTATTGTTGGAGCGGGTTTAGTGGGTTCTTTATTATCTATTTATTTAGCCAAAAAAGGCTATAAAATTAATATTTACGAACGTCGCGCCGATATGCGTAAAATAACTATGAGTGCTGGTCGCTCTATAAATCTTGCGCTTAGCGACCGTGGCTGGCGTGGATTAGAGGGTGTTGGCATTGCTGACGATATTAAAAAAATTGCCATCCCTATGTACGGTCGGTTAATTCATAATAGAGATGGCTCAACCGCTTACCAAGCCTATGGAAAAGATAATCAAGCCATATACTCGGTAAGCCGTGCCGATATTAATATGAAATTAATGGACTTAGCCGAAAAGCAAGATAATGTTAAAATTCATTTTGATAAAAAATGTGCGAATATTAATCGTAAAAAATTAGAATGCGTTTTTGAAGATAATAATACGAACAAAATAGAAACCGTTACATCTGATTTATTGTTTGGTGCTGATGGCGCCTTTGCTGCTAGCCGTTTACATATGCAGTTAAGCAGTGATAGGTTTGAGTATAACCAACATTACATTGATTGTGGTTACAAAGAATTAATTATTCCACCCGGCGAAAATGCTAAATTTTTAATGGAGAAAAATGCACTCCATATTTGGCCACGTGGCAGTTTTATGATGATAGCCTTGCCAAACCCCGACGGCAATTTTACATGTACCTTATTTATGCCATTTACAGGCAAAAATTCGTTTGAAAAACTAAATACTGAAAACGAGATTACAATGTTTTTTAATGAAGAATTTGCCGATGTTGTGCCTTTAATGCCTACATTAATAAAGGATTTTATGGCAAATCCCATCTCATCGTTAGTTACAGTTAAATGTTTTCCATGGACCTTTGATAATAAAATCGCATTGATAGGTGATGCGGCCCATGCTATTGTGCCTTTTTATGGACAAGGTATGAATTGTGGTTTTGAAGATTGTGTTGTTTTAAACGAATTGGTTGAAAAACATAATGACAATTGGGACGCTATTATGACCGATTACCAAGTTCTTCGAAAACCCGATGGTGATGCGATTGCCGATTTAGCGGTTGCAAATTTTATTGAAATGCGTGATAAAACCGCTGACCCAAAATTTTTATTACAGAAAAAAATAGAAGCGAAATTTTCTTCAAAATATCCGGATAAATGGATTCCTTTATACAGTATGGTAACGTACAGCCCTCAAATTCGCTATAGCACTGCGTTACACGAAGGCAAAAAACAACAAGCCATTATGGATAGAATTATGGAATTACCAAATATTAACGTCATATGGGAAAGTGAAGAAGTAGAAAATAAAATATTATCAAGTCTTTAATTTTGAAATCAACCAATTTACATTTTAAAGAAGATATTTATCACACCTTAAAAAAGTATTGGGGCTTTAATCAATTCCGACCTTTACAAGAAGACATTATACTTTCCATTTTATCAAAAAAAGACACATTAGCACTTTTACCAACCGGTGGCGGTAAATCGCTTTGTTTTCAAATACCTGGCTTAGTGTTAGGAGGTACTTGTTTAGTTGTATCCCCATTAATCTCTTTAATGAACGATCAGGTTCATAACCTTCAAAAAAAAGGAATTGCCGCGGTTGCTGTTAGTGCCGCTATGAATTTTAAGGAAATTGAAGTAGCTTTAAATAATGCTGCATTAGGGCATGTTCAGTTTTTATATGTATCACCCGAGCGTATACAAAACGACGACTTTAAAAAAAAATTATCTTATTTACCCATTACATTGATTGCTGTAGATGAGGCACATTGCATCTCGCAATGGGGTTACGATTTTAGGCCAAGCTATCTGCAAGTATCCGAAATACGAAATTATTTTCCGGCAGCTCCCGTTATTGCGCTCACAGCAAGCGCTACGGAAGATGTTGTGGAAGACATACAACTTAAATTACACTTTAAACAAAAACATAGTTTCAGGCAATCCTTCACTCGAAAAAATTTGAGATATGTAGTACAACCTGAAGAGGATAAAATTAACCGCTTGCTTAAACTCATTAATAACATTGGGGGTTCGGGCATAGTATATGTGCGTAATCGAAAAAAAACAGAAACAATTGCTCAAATTTTAAAACAACAAAAAATTAGTTCGCAAGCTTACCACGCAGGTTTAACATATACACAACGCCAAAATATACAACAGCAATGGATTGATAATAACACTCAAGTTATTTGTGCTACCAACGCTTTTGGAATGGGTATTGATAAACCTGACGTACGTTTTGTAGTACATTTAGATTTGCCAGATAGCCTCGAAGCTTATTTTCAAGAAGCAGGGCGCGGAGGGCGTGATGGTAAAACAAGTTATTCATCTATTTTTTTTACCGAAGCCGATAAACAAAAATTATTGGATAATTACGCTTTGGCTTTTCCTGAAATTGAATATATTAAACAAACCTATCAAGCCATTGGCAATTACTTTCAAATTGCGGTTGGCGCGGGTAGCGGCTTGTGCGTAGATTTCGATTTAGAAAAAGTTTGTAATAGTTACAACTTACAAAAAAATTTAGTATACAACAGTTTAAAATTTTTAGAAAAAGAAAATTATTTATCGCTGTTAGACACAGGTTATGAATTATCAAAAATAATGATGCTAGCTAACAAAGATGATATGTATAATTTTCAATTAAAAAATCCTAAATACGAGCCTTTGATTAAAGCATTACTTCGCAGTTATGGAGGTTTGTTTGAAAATTATTGTTTTATAAGCGAAAAAGAAATTGCGTATCGTGTAAAAGTTAACGCATTAACTGTTACCGAATATTTAAAAGTGCTAAATAAACAGCAAATCTTATCTTATATTGAACAAAGTTCAATTCCTAAATTAATATTTTTGCAAGATAGAATTAATACAAAATTTTTAGAATTTAGTCCTATAAATTATAGTAAACTAAAACAAATTTATCTACAACGCATACATTCGGTTATAGATTATATTGATAATAATAAAATATGCCGCCAATCGCAATTACTTATTTATTTTAATGAATTTGACTACACGGATTGTGGTTTTTGCGATGTATGCATTAACAAAAAACCAAAAAATACAACTAAAATAAAACAACAACTTATTTCTGAATTAACATTACAACCCTTATCGTTAATTGTATTAAATCAAAAATTCAGTAAATATAGCAACGAGCTTTGGGTTAAAGCCTTAAACGAATTAGCAGATGATAATTTGGTGCAAATTAAAGATGATTTATATTTTATAAAAAAGCAAATATAATGAAGCAAATAATTGTTATTGGAGGCGGTGCTTCGGGTTTTTTTGCAGCTATTAATTGTGCTATCAAATATTCTGGTTATACTATTACTATTTTAGAAAAAACAACCAAGTTACTTTCAAAAGTAAAAGTATCAGGTGGTGGGCGTTGCAATGTTACTCACCATTGTTTTGAAAGTAATGAGCTAGTAAAAAATTATCCTCGTGGTAATAAAGAATTGCAACAAGTGTTTTCTAAATTCAACGTTCAAGATACCCTCACTTGGTTTAAACAGCAAGGCATAGAAATTAAAGTTGAAGAAGATGGTAGAATGTTTCCTTCATCAAATAGTAGTGAAACTATAATTGATTGTTTTTTACAGTTAGCCAAAAAGTTAAACATTAACATTATTACATCCTGCGAAGTGTTTGCAGTTAAAAAAATAAGTAATCAATTTGTATTAAAAACAAATAATTATGAATTATCTGCAGATACAATTATTTGCTGTATTGGTGGGCATCATAAAGAAGGGCATTATCAGTTTTTAAAAAATTTAGGGCACAGTATAAGTCCTCCCATCCCAAGTTTATTTACAATTAACTTACCAAACGACACTATAAAAAAAGATTTACAGGGCATAAGTGTTCAAAACGCAGAAGTAAAAATTGCAAATACAAAATTAAATTATTCCGGTCCTGTTTTAATTACTCACTGGGGTTTAAGCGGTCCGGCTGTTTTAAAACTTTCTGCATTTGCCGCAAAACATTTTTTTGATTTAAATTATACCACCAACATTACAGTTAATTGGATATATCCATTAAAAATTCAAGAAATTGAGGAAGAATTAATTCACATTCAAAAACAAAAACACAAAGCTCTACCCTACTCTCAAACGCAATTTAATTTACCAAAACGTTTATGGGAATTTTTATGTGCAAAATCAGAAATTAATAATCAAAAACCCTGGGCAGAATTATCAAAAAAACAATTACAATTATTAGCTCAAAACCTTTGTAGCTCCTCTTTTGAAATGCAGGGTAAAACTAAGTTTAAAGAAGAATTTGTAACCTGCGGTGGCATAAGTTTAAAAGAAATAAATTTTAAAACAATGCAAAGTAAATTAGTGCCAAATTTATTTTTTTGTGGCGAAGTATTAAATATTGACGGCATTACAGGTGGTTTTAATTTTCAAAATGCCTGGAGTACTGCTTGGATTTGCGCGCAAAGTATTTAATTAAAAAAGCCTACTATATTAGTAGGCTTTTTTAATTCTGTAAAACTTAGTGTAGTCGAAGCCTAATATTTTACTTAATCAAACTTACGTGTCCGGTTTTGTTGTGTATTTTACCATCTAAGTCTTTAAAACGTATTTTATAGATATACACTTCTTGTTTTAAACCATCTTCGCCTCTATTTTGTATCGTTCCATCCCAACCTTTGGTAAAGTCTTTAGTTTGGAATAATTGGTGGCCCCAGCGGTCAAATACTTCAAATTCGTAAGTGGTTTTTACATCTAAACCATAAGGCGAAAATACCGGTATAAATACATCATTTAAACCATCAAAATTCGGGGTAAATGAACTTGGTATGTAAACACCATAATCATTTTTAACTGATACAGTTTTGCTTACCTGATCTTTACAACCATTTGTTGTAACAGCTGTTAATGTAATTTGGTATTCACCAACTTCATAAAAAATAACTTTTGGATTTACATCATTTAATTGATACATATTTCCAATTTGCCATTGGTAGGTGTTGTTTCCTAATATAGTACTTAAGTTACTAAATTGCACTTCAGGATTTGCAACTGTTATATCATTTTGTGGATCGAACACAAACCCTGCATGCGGCACATCATAAACGTTAATCGAATAAAATAATTTTGCTTGTGTTGAGCATCCAATTTCATCCTGATAATTAAAAGTTACACTATAACTACCTGGTGTGTTATAAACGTGAGTTACAACTAACCCAATATCTGTTTGACCATCACCAAAATCCCAACTTCCTATGCCTGTATTTGCGCTAGGTGTATTAAAAATAACCTCAACAGGCATACAACCACTTTCAACATTACTTACTACTGATACATTTGGTATATCGTTTACACTAATTCTTATTGCAGCTGTATCTGGGCACAAACTTGCAGTTGGTAAAGAGTTAGTTTGATGTATAATTATATTATTACTTCCAATGTTGGCAGTGGCTGGTGTAAATAATCCATTTACAGTTCCCGGCCCCGTCCAAACACCTCCGGGGTTTTGAGCCACACTATTTAAATTTATTGGTGGATCGTTTTTACAATATGGTCCAACATAGCTTTTAAAGTCAGCGGATACATATTTTTCAATGCTAATTGTAGTTGTACCTATTGAAACACAAGGCCCGGCAGTTGTTGTATAATTAATTATATTATCTCCTAAATTTGCAAAAGATGGCATAAACAAACCTGCTGAGTTAATGGCAAAATTATTATTAGTTCCGCCAAATGTACCTCCTAATGGCGATACTTGTAATTGCACAGGAGGTGCAGTATTACAATAAGGCCCTTTTTGTGTAATATTAGCCGGTGCCAACGAAAAAACGTTTATTGCTAAAGTTGCATTATCAGGGCACAAACCACTTGGCACAGAAGCAGTATTGTAAATCAACACAATATTACCTGTGCCCGAAGTTGCCGGATCAAAGTTAAAGCCGGTAATGCCTGGTCCTGTCCAAATACCTAAAATATTTGTAGTAAATGGCAATAAATTTATTGCAGAGCTTGTGGTACATTTGTCGGCAACAGTTCCAGTTACTACTGCCGGTACAAAGGCTTCTACATTTATTGTTTTTGTTTGTTGTGCATTACATGTACTTGTACCTACCATATATTGAACTAAATTTTGTCCAATATTAGCTGCAGCAGGGCTAAATATACCACTTGCATTTAAATAGCCTGTAACTGTCCAAACACCTGTGTTGGGTGTTACAGCTAAAGCTACTGCTCCTGCATTATTACAATATGGCCCTACTTGTGTTATAGTTG